>JAFAVH010000322.1 GCA_019242655.1 Methylobacteriaceae bacterium | reverse complement strand
TGATCGGAAACGTGCGGTCGAGCGCCGCGAGTTGCGGCAGATAGGCGATGCGCGGTCGAGCCTGCTCCGACGCTCCGATCTCGATGCGCCCATTCAACGGCGCCAGCGCCCCAGCGATCCCCTTCAAGAGCGTCGACTTCCCCGCGCCATTGGGGCCGACAATGGCAAGCAGGCTGCCGGATTGAATGACGCCATCGAGATGGTGCACGGCGGGATGGCGGTCGTAGCCGAGGGTCAGATTGTCGAAGCGGATCGCGCCCTGCGCCGCGGCGGCTGCACCGCTCATCGGATCGCCCAGACGACCGCAGCCCAAAGCGGCAGAAGCACACAAGCGGCGGCTAGAAGCCGCTGCCCGAGCGACAGCCGGAAGCCCGAGAGCAGGGAAAAGGAAGAGATGTTCCGGGGCGGCATGGACCTCATCCGGGGTGATGTGCTGTTATATTGTAACAGCCGGCGCGTGTCGAGCTTGTGGCACTTCCAGATTGCGGTATGCGAGACTTCCGGCTGATCGGGCCGTACTGCAGGAGGACGCGAGTGACAGAGCATCCCCCGCTCGATGCCGAGCTTATGCGTAGCTGGATCGGCCGAACGACCAGCGCCAGCGATGTGATTACGCCGCGTCTCGCCGAAGAATTACGCGTCACGCTCGACCGCGACGGGCCGCCGCCCCGCGCGGGCGATCCTTGCCCGCTGGCGATCCACTGGTGCCTGGCGCCGCCCATGGTGCCGCAGTCGCGACTTGGGCCCGATGGGCATCCGGCGCGCGGCGATTTTTTGCCGCCCGTGCCGCTGCCGCGGCGCATGTGGGCAGCGGGGCGGCTCGAGTTCTTCGATGCGCTGCGTGTCGGAGATGCGGTCGAGCGGCACTCGAAAATCGGTGACGTCAACGTGAAGGAGGGCCGCTCGGGCAGGCTGTGCTTTGTCGCGGTCGATCATGAGCTGTCGACGCCGCGCGGCCTGGCGCTCAAGGAGCGGCACGACATCGTCTATCGCGACGCGCCCTCGGCAGATGCAAAACCAAGCGCGCCAGTTGGCGAAGAAGCGCCGCGCAAAGCGCAATGGAGCGAAACGAAAGTCGCCGATGCGGTCATGCTGTTTCGCTATTCGGCGCTGACGTTCAACGGACACCGCATCCACTACGACCGGCAATATGTGACTGAGGTCGAGGGCTATCCCGGTCTCATCGTGCACGGGCCTTTGCAGGCGACGCTGCTCATCGAATACGCCGCTACGATCCGCGGCGCCGGGCCTAAAACTTTCTCGTTCCGTGCGCTCAATCCGCTGTTCGATGGGCAGCAATTCACGCTGAACGCGGCCGAAAGCGCGGGCGGTCTCGATCTGTGGATCGCCGGCCCCGGCGGCCGCGCCACTATGGCGGCCAAGGCGGAATGGTGAGCGCGCTTTTTCGCGCCGCTCAGATATCCTTATCTTCGCTGCCGGGCCAGGCGCAGCGCCAGCGCACGACACGGCGTGCCGGATGCTGTTCCGACCATTGCGCGATCGCCGGCGGCGCATTGAACATGCATTGCTGTAGGGAGCCCGCGGTCGAATAGGGAATCCGCGCCTCTTCGCACACGCTTGGATTGGCGAGTGTGCAGACCGTCAAGATAAGATCGATGAAGTTCACGTCTGTCTCCGGCGCGAGTTCTCCCAGCACCGGCGCGTCTGCCTAATTTAGGCTTGCCGCTCCCGTCGTCCAGTTGAGCCGTGCCTTCTTGCCAATGTCATCTTGCCCAATGTGATCTTGCCGATGTCGTCTGGGGATGGTTGATTTGGGGGTGCGGGAGACCGCTCTATCTGGCCAACCGGTCCCAACGGACGCTGTCAACAAGGATAGTCTCTGCGCCGGATGAAACGCCGGCGCGCATGATGTCAACGGGAGGAATGGTTCATGGCCACGATCAACAAGCTCATGGTCGGCGAGTCCTTGGTCGGCGAGGGCAACGAGGTTGCCCATATCGATCTCATCATGGGGCCGCGCGGCTCGGCCGCCGAGCAGGCCTTCGCCAATGCGCTGACCAACAACAAGGACGGGTTCACCTCGCTGCTCGCGGTGGTGGCGCCGAACCTGCCGGTGAAGCCGAATACGATTCTGTTCAACAAGGTGACGATCAAGGACGCCAAGCAGGCGGTGCAGATGTTTGGCCCGGCGCAGCATGCCGTGGCGATGGCGGTCGCGGACGCGGTTTCCGAGGGCACGATCCCGGCGGCGGAGGCCGACGACGTGTTCATCTGCGTCGGCGTGTTCATCCACTGGGAAGCGGCGGACGACAAGAAGATCCAGGAGTATAATTACAAGGCGACGAAGGAATCGATCGAGCGCGCCGTGAAGGGCACGCCGAAGGCCTCCGAGGTGCAGCAGAAATACAAGAGCGCGAAGCACCCGTTCGCGCCGAACTGATCGGCGGAGCGCGGAGCTAAGGAGAGCGGCGCTTCAGAGACCGTTCACGCTCAAGCGAAATGCGCAAGATCGGCGGGCGAAAGCCGCCCATCGTGCAGCGCCGAAGCGACGAGGACGCCGGCCATCCCGGCGTCCTTCAGTGCTTCAAGATCGCTGCGATTGCGGACGCCGCCGGCGGCGTAGACGCGGCGCGCTCCGGCGTGCTGCTTGATCGACGTAAGCCGCGCGAGATCAGGACCGGCGCCGCTGCCGACACGCGCAAGCGTCATGACGATGACGCGATCAGGCCAGTGCGCGGGCCGTTCGAGAAGCGATAACGGACCAATGAAATCGTCGCCGCGGAAGTCGAGCGAAAGAATCGTGGCTGCATCGATTGGATCGCCTTTATCACCTTTCATGCTCTCGCTGCCGAGAACGTGGCGGATGTTGGCGTTATCGTGCGGTCGTTTCATCCCGGCATCGAGCCAGAACGCGATGCTCGGATGCGCGCGGGCCAGTTCGGAAACGAGCTGCGAATGATCGCCTTCATCCTCGATCGCATCGAGATCGGCGACGTAGACCGTCTTGAACGGATGCAGACGCAGAAGGCCGGAAAGCACATCGTGCGCTGCACTGCTCGATGCGAGGCGCGAGACGATCGGCCGATATGAGCCTCGCTCCCCGTGCTTCGCATGGACGACCACGCCGCCCTTCAAATCGATGACTGGTATAATCTCCATCGCCTTTCGAATAACCTTCGCGTCGCCACGCATCAACAAGGTCGCGGGATGAGAAGCATCATAGGTTGGGACATTGGCGGCGCGCATCTGAAGGCGGCGCATATCGAGGACGGACGCATCGTTGCCGCCATGCAGGTGGCGCTGCCGCTCTGGCAGGGCCTGCACGAAACCGAGCGCGCCTTCGACGAAGCGGAGGCGGAGATTGGCCGCGCTGACGCAAACGCCGTGACGATGACCGGCGAGCTCTGCGATATTTTCGCAACGCATGCCGAAGGCGTCGCGGCGCTCGCCGCGCTCGCTGAGCGGCGCCTGTCGGCCCCGCACTTCTACGCCGGACGCGCTGGCTTCGTGACACACGATCGCGTCGCCGAGCACGCGGCGGACATCGCCTCGGCGAATTGGCACGCAAGCGCTGCCGCCGTGGCCGCCGTCCACGCAAACGCGCTCTTCGCCGACATGGGCTCGACGACGACCGACCTCATTCCGATTGCCGAGGGTCGCGTCGCGGCGCTCGGCTACAGCGACGCCGAGCGGCTTGCCAATGGCGAGCTCGTCTATGCCGGCGTGGTGCGCTCATATCTTTTCGCCGGCATCGCGCGTGCGCCGTTCCAAGGCCGTTGGGTGAACCTCATGAACGAGTGGTTTGCCAGCACGAGCGATGTCCACCGCATTCTCGGCGAGCTGCCGGACGGCGTTGATGTCATGCAAACCGCCGACAACAGGGACAAGTCGGTCGCATCCTCGCGCGCACGGCTGGCGCGGATGATCGGGCGCGACATCGGCGATGCGGGCGACGCGAGCTGGCGCAGGCTCGCGCAATTCTTTGCCGATCAGCAATCGCGGCAGATTGAGGAGAGCCTGCATCTCGTGCTGTCGCGTGGTGTCGTTGCCGACGAGGCGCCGGTCGTCGGCGCGGGGATCGGGCGTTTCGTTCTGAAGAAAATCGCAGCGCGTTTCGATCGCGCCTTCATTCCGTTCGAATCGTGCTTCGATGCGGCGCCGGAATGTGCGAGCGCAGTTTCCGATTGCGCGCCGGCCGCGGCGGTCGCAAAGCTCGCCTACGATCACGTCGCATAAAACTGCGTCATCGCCTCCAAAAGCCAATCCCAGGCTTCGAGCTCGTCCGGCCCGGCCGTCTTGTCGATCGCGACCGACAGATAAGCGATTTCGCTGTCGATCTTTTCACGCGGCAACATCGACAGGCGGCTGACGAGAATCGCCGCTTCGAGAACCGCGGCCTTGGCGCGATTGAGCCCGCGAAAGGGGGCATGGTTCTCGATCCTTGACACGCTGCAATAATAGCGCGGGCGCGTCTCATCCTCCTCCACGCGCGAAACCTTGAGCTCGCCATGCGCCAACGCGGCGGCGAGCCGTGGCACGGGGTGTCCCGGCACGTCGACGATCGGCCAGATGCGTCGTCCCGTCAGGCAACCCGCGATGATGCGCACGTCGTCGACGTAATTCGCCGTCGCAAACGGCACGGCCTTCAAATTGTGCAGCGTCGCCGAGGGCCGGAACGGCGCGACGATCCATTCCTCGCCCTCCTGAATCAACCCTAGCGGCGCGACGTGCACGTGGCCGGTCGCGTCGATCGTCGTGACAACGCATTCGCGTATCATCGGCATTTCAGTCGGGTTCCTCGACGGATTGTTGCGCAACCCGTGCGCCGCGATGCTTCAGCGTCGTCCCCGCTTTCTTCAGGCGCAGGCGGTCGGCTTCTTGGCGCGGCGCGGCGACGCCAAAATCGAGCGGCTCGTCCTGGATGTAACGTTTGCCGAGGCGAAACGCGATCTCGGCCTTGGTCAGTTCGGCACCGAGATAAAAGGCATGTGCGCCGTCTTGCTCTACATGCAAATCGGGAAACAATTCGAAAGCGTCGCGCTCAATCCTGTGGAAGCCCCGCGCATAAATATGAATGCCGTCCTCCGCGGTTTCGATGCGGAAATTCTTGTCGCGGACTTGCTCGGCAATCGCGGTAATGTCGTCCGGCGCGGCGTTGAAGGGCGCGAGATCGTGGATCTGCAAGAGGCCGGCGCCATACTCCTTCGGCAGCGCCTGATCGTCACGCGCGGCGAACATCAGCCGCCGCGCGGCATCGTGCTCTTCCAGTGTGCGGCGCGTATGCGGGCTCACCTGCACGGTCAGTACGTTGCGGATGTTCAGTTCGGAACAGATGCCGAGCAGAACGGCGGTGATGCCGCTCGTATCGGCTTCGGTGAGTTCGGTGAGATTGCCGGTGCCCATCATCATCTCGGCATCGGGCAGGCGGCGGCGCAGCTCGACATAGCGGGCAAGCGAGTCGCTGAACCCGAAATTTATCGGATCGAGAATGGGATCGAGGATGCAGGCAATACCGCGCGCTTTCGCAGCTTCCCTGGCGCGCACGAGCGAGTCGAGATCGCCATGCGGCCGCGGTACGAGGACCGGCACGCAAGACGTGCCCTCGGCGAGCGCGATCGTCTCTTCATCGAGGCTGAGCACGTGATCGGCACCTGCTCGAATCGCACGTGCGAGTTCGCCCGGATCGGCGGAATCGATGCTGACGAGGAACCCGCGCGCCTTTAATTCACGCACGCTCTCTTCGAGATGCGGGAACTGCGTGTCAGGCAGGCAGCCAAGATCGATAACATCGGCGCCGGCGGCTTTGAGTTCATCGGCGCGTGCAAGAATGCTTGCCACGTCCATCACTGGCGCATCGACAATCTCCGCAAAAATGCGGATGTCGTAACGCGTGAGATCGGGCGGCTTGCCTTTCGCGCCGAGAAAGCGCGGCAAGTCGGTGATCTCGTCGGGGCCGCGTTCGACACGCACGCCCAATGCTGCAGAGAGCTTGGCGGGATCGGCGTGACATCGCCCTGGCAGAATGATGCGATCGGCTTCGATCGGCTGCGGCAACCGACGGCGGATGATCTCTTCCGTCATCAGCGCCGCGACCTTGACGCCAATGTCGTGGATTTTCCATTGGAACGGCGTCTCGCCGAGGCCGCTGAGAACGCGCTCGAGCCGTCCATGCGCGAGACGGCCGGTCAAGAACAGCAGGCGTTCAGGCATGCGCGCCCGCATGCGCACCTACGCGTATTCCGGGCAGGCCACCGCTTGCGAATATCGCGCCGGCTCCGGCGAGATCGGCAGGGCCGGCCAGGCGGATCTCCGCATTCGTGCGCGCGGCAAAGCGCGCAAACAAAGGATCGACGATTTCGCGTTCGACCAAAGGGCCGGGCGTGATCCGATCGGTTTTCACGTCGATGCTCTTCACGATGACAAGCGCGGGCGCTTCGAGGCGAAGTGCGAGCCATGCCGCAAGACTGTCGGAGGTAACCTGCCAATTTTCCGGCAGGTCGTCGACGCCGAGAGCCATGCGGCCCGGCAGCCAGAACGCAACGCGTCCCCTGCCAATCAGACGCAATTGCGGTTCCTCGCTCATCAGTACCATTTCGGGAAAAGACGAGGCGCAGGCGATCGCGTATTGCTCCATCGCGAGCAGCGCCATACGGTGCGCCGCCGCATCGCTGAAGCGCATGGTGCGCTGCGCATCGCGCACGCAATCGGCGAACGGGCCGCCGCCGGGCACGATGATCGCGCCGCTCTCGTATTGACGGACCGCTTCGATCCAGCGGGCGAAATGCCGCTCGCGCGCGAGGCTCCCGCCGAGTTTGACAATGATCGGACCGAGCGCCGCCACGTCTCAGCCCGGGTTGCCGGTTTCGGCAAGGCCGGAAAATAGCTGATGCACTTTCGCCGAATCCTTGCGCCGTTCACGCCTGATCTCGACGCCGATGGAGCCCGGCATGATGTCGAGCTTTTCGATGCGGATGTTGACGCCAAGCACGCGGGGATCGCGCAGCACCAGATCGGCGAGGTCTTCAGCGAGTTTCTCGACAAGCGTGATATGCCCGCGCGCGAGGATCAACTCGATGGCGTCGCGGATCGTGTCGTAGGAAAAGACATCGCGCATGTCGCCGAGCTTGAGATCGGGGCGGCGCACATTGGCTTCGACGTTGAAGCGTAAGCGCTGCTCCTTTTCCAGCTCGTGCGAATAGGCGCCGATCCGCGCCCTAACGACGAAGTCGCGCACGAAGACACGGTCGGTTTCCGCTTCGCTCGCGTGGCCGGGCGTGTAACCGCGCGCGGCGCGCAGCCGCCAGTCGATATTGTCGGTCGTTGCATGGCGCGAGATTTGCGCCGGAATGAGACCGCGGATGATCGCAACCATTTGCGGGTCTAGCTCGCTCTTGCGGTTTCCGGCGCGGCAAAGCGCCGAGCGGAAACCGAGAAGATCGGGCGCGAGCGGCAGAAGCCGCGGCACGTCGGGCGCTTCGAGCGAGCCGGCGAGGCCGGCGATGAGGCCGCGTGCGTGGCAGCGCGCGATGAATTGTTCGAGCGTCAGCAGGTCGAGATGGTTTATCAATCGCCCGCTGCCTTTGCGTGCCGTGTCGAGCATCGCGCCAGCGAAGCCTGCCTCGGCGCACGCGTCGATGAGATCGAACTCGGGTGCGAGGTCGGCGAAAAACACCGCGACGAGCTTCGTCTTGCGCGCTGTCTCTTCAAGCGCCGCGATCACCTCCCGGGCGCGCTCGGACGGAAAGATGCCGACCTTCACGTAGTCGATGCCGCACGCCGCCATCGCCTCGGCGGCCTTACGCACGGTGTCGGGCTCCATCGGCAGGTCGCCGGTCACCGCGCTTGTTTGCCGGCGGGCGGCGACGGCTACCACGGTGTCGCGCACGATTTCCGCCGGCAGCGCGCCGAGCGCACCGGCCGAGGGGTCTTTGAGGTCGACAATGTCCGCGCCGGCTTCCAGCGCCAGTTCCGCCTCGGCGGGCCCGGTCACGCTTGCCAGCATGAGCGTCATCGAACATTCCTTTGCGGTCTGGCAGGCAGGGCGACGGGCGGCAGCGACCCGGCCCATTATAGGTGCTGGACACAGGAAGCACATGGCCGAAGACGTTCTGATCGCGCCCTCCATCCTTTCCGCCGATTTCGCGCGGCTCGGCGACGAGGTGCGCGCGGTCGTCGCCGCAGGCGCGGATTGGATACACGTCGATGTCATGGACGGGCATTTCGTCCCGAACATCACGATCGGTCCCAACATTGTGCAGGCGATCCGGCCGGTGACCGACAAGCTCTTCGACGTGCACCTGATGATCGCGCCGGTCGACCCTTACCTCGAAGCCTTCGCCAAAGCCGGGGCTGATCGCATCATCGTGCATGTCGAGGCGGGTCCGCATCTGCATCGCTCGCTGCAGACGATCCGTGGCCTTGGCAAAAAGGCCGGGGTCACACTCTGCCCGGCAACGTCGGAGACGACGATCGAGCACGTGCTCGACGATGTCGATCTCGTGCTCGTCATGACCGTCAATCCCGGTTTTGGCGGCCAGAGCTTCATCCGCTCGCAGCTTGAAAAAATCCGCCGCATCCGCGCGATGATCGCCGGCCGGCCCATCCGGCTCGAGGTCGATGGTGGCATCACGCCCCAGACCGCGATCGAGGCGGTGCAAGCGGGCGCCGACACACTCGTTGCCGGCTCCTCGATTTTCAAAGGCAGAAAGGAGACCGCCTATCGCGAGAATATTTCGGCAATCAGGCGCGCCGTCGCGAGCGCGCGCGGCGAGATGGTGTGAGGCGGCGTCATCTCCCGACAAACAAAGCCGCTACGCTCAGCAGGAGCGACACCGGCATGATCAACGCGCCGAGTTTCAGAAATTCGAGCGCGCTTACATGCTCGCCTTCGCGCCGGAGCGCCACCAGCCAAAGGATAGTCGCGAGCGAGCCGGTGACCGAGAGGTTCGGGCCGAGATCGACGCCAATCAGGATGGCGTCAGTCACCAGCGGCGGCGGCGAACTCATTTGAATTGCAGCGCCGGAGAGTAGTCCGACGGGAAGATTGTTGGCGATGTTGCTGCCGAAGCCGGTCATCAGCGCGGAGGCCCATGCGGTGAGACCGGGCACGTCATGCGCGAAGCGGCGGAGATGATCGCTCAAGAGAGTCAGCACGCCGACCCGATCGAGCGCTTCCACGAATACGAAGAGCCCGGCGACGAGCGGTAGAACACCCCAGGAAATATGCTTCATCGCTGCAAAAGCCGCTCTGCCGCGGAAACACGTCACGATGACGAATGTCCCTGCGCCTGCTGCAAATGTCGGCAAGCCGAGGTCGAGGCCAAGTGCCGAGGCGAGAAGCAGAAGAACGGCCGCGCAGATCAGCGCGATGCCGACAATCATGCCTTCGCGCGTCAACGCGGGGATATGTGGGTCCGCATCCGTCGGTTTCGAAAGGTGCGCACGTTGCGTCCAGCGCAAGACGACGTAGGTCGCCGCAATCGCAGCTGCCGACGGCAAGCCGAAGCGCGCAAGCCATTGCAGGAGTGGCGGCATTTGGCCATCGAACACGACGAGGTTCGCCGGGTTCGAGATCGGCAGAACGAAACTTGCCGCATTGGCGATGAATGCGCAGATGAAGAGATAGGGCAGGGGCTCGGCCCGCGCGGCGCGGGCAGTGGCGTAGACGGCGGGCGTGAGAACGACGGCCGTGGCGTCATTCGAGAGAAAGGTCGTGACGACGATCCCAACGATGTAGATCAGCGCAAACAAGCGCTTCGGCGAGCCGCGCGCATGCGAAGCCGCAATGCCCGCCAGCCAATCGAAGAGACCTTCGCTGCGCGCAAGCTCGGCGAGGAGCATCATGCCCGTCAGGAAGAGATAGACGTCCGCGCCTTTCGCGACGCCGCTCCAGGCATCGGTGACCGGCAACAGGCCGAACGCGACCAGCGCGATCGCACCAGCGACCGCCCATATCGCTTCGGGCAAGCGCCAGGGCCGCAGGATCACGCCTGCGATCCCAAGTGCGACGATGCTCCAGATCGCGATTTGGGCGTGGCTCAAGCCGTCGCTCCGGCCGGATCGCGCATTCCGGCAGCCTGTCGCGCCTGCATGTCGCGCGTCTCCGGCATGAGCAATGCGAAGAAGATCAGTGCCGCAGCGGCAATGGCGGCGAGCGACAAAAAGCCCACCGGATATCCGAACCACTGCACGATGTAGCCGGAGATGAGATTGCTCAGGCCTGCGCCGACGCCGAGGGAGAGCGCGACTAATCCCTGCGCCAGATTAAATCGCCCGGTGCCGCGCGTGACGTCGGCGGCGATGACGATCGCGATCACGCCGAAAATGCCCGCGGCGATGCCATCGAGCAATTGGATGGCAATCACGCCGATCGGGTTCGCGGTGAACGAGAACAACACGCCACGCACAGGTAGCACGGCAAGTGCCACAAGAAAGATCGTCTTGCGTCCGTAACCCGCAGCCATTGCCTTGCCGACGGCCCAGGCAATCGCGACCATCATCAACTGCGCCGCAATGATGCAGCCACTGAGCGCGATCGTGTCAGAGCCCGGATGCGTTTGCGCGAGGACTTGCCCGGCCATCGGCAGCATCGCCGCGTTGCCGAAGTGGAAAAGCATGACCGAGATCAAGAAGACAATGAGATCGCGGCGCGTCAGCAGCTCTCTTATCGGTATCGGCACGTGGTGCGCAGCTGTGCCCGTCTCCGGATCGGCCTCAGCGCCACCGCGCGCCAGTTCATGGTCGATCTCGCTCGATTTGATGAGATTGACGATTGCGGCGCTGCCGATGGCGAACGCACAGACGAGATAGAAAATCCAGTCGTAGCCGAGCCATTGCCCCAGCGTGCCGGCGAGGATCGCGGCGATAAAATTGCCGGCATGATTGAAGCTTTCGTTGCGGCTGATTCGCGCGTCCATGCGCCGCCGCCCGACAAGACCGAGGCTCAACGCGGCGAGCGCGGGCGGAATAATGGCCGACGCGGCACCGATCATGATCTGCGCAGCGACGATCGCCCCAAGATGCGGAAACGTTGCGATGAGGATGCAGCCGAGCGCCACCGCAAGTCCTGAGCCGGCCACGAGCAAGCGCTTCGCCCGTAACGAATCGACGAGAAGTCCTGCGGGGATTTGGCAGAGCGCCGCTGACAGGCTGTTCGCCGCCATGGCGATGCCGATGTCACCTGGCTGCCAATGCTGCGCGCCCTTGAGATAAACCGATAGATACGGCCCAAGCCCGTCACGGACGTCGGCCATGAGGAAATTGAGCCCATCGAGCCCGCGCAAGCTTCGAGCGGAGGGGTGTCGCTCATTATCGAGAGTGCGTGGGGTCTCGCGCGCGCTCACGGGTACGGTGTCCGATTTCGGGAAATCCGGAGCAGAACTTTTGCAGGTCCGTTCGGTTTCACCCTAGCTGTTGGGCGGTAGCCAGCCCAGCAATTCCGGTATAGAAGGCGCGCCTTCCCTTTTTCCCGGCTCGCCTCCGTGCGGCGCCGCGTCCGCACTGGAGATTATCCCATGGCCGTTCCGAAGAGAAAAACCTCGCCAATGAAGCGCGGCTTCCGCCGTTCGGCCGACGCGCTCGCGGCGCCGACCTACGTCGAAGACAAGGATTCAGGCGAGCTCCGCCGCCCCCATCACGTCGATCTGAAGACCGGCATGTACAAGGGCCGTCAGGTTCTCAAGATCAAGTCGAAGACCGACGCAGAGGACTGATCGGCAAGCGCGCGCCGGCGTGAGCCGCGCTCAGGGGCGGCTCATCAACTCCGCTCCCATGCATTTGTAGAGCAGCCAGGCGAGCAGAATCGCGAACACGATTTCGAACAGCGCGATCCACAGGAAATGGCGCCCGGCGATAAGCCAAAGCAGCGCCATCAGGACGCGCCCGCACGTGGCGATCAGCGCCGGGACGCGCGAGCGAACCGCATTCTGCAAGACCGGGATTTGAAACGCCGCAACGAGGAGGATGAGGCCGCCGACCGGCCTTATACCGCCATAAGGCGGCGGCAGTGCCAACGCCTCGCCGACGAGCGACGGCAGGATGATCGCGAGCAATCCGCCAATCGCGTAGATCACGAGATAAACGGCCATCGCTGTGCGCAATTGTGCGGCGGCATTTTGCGCCAGGGTTCGCGATCGGCCGAGTTCGTAAAAATATGTCATTGGACCGCTCCCGCGGGGCCCGCCTTCGGCCACACGAAGAATATGTTGCGCACGTCCGCGAAGTGCGGTGCGACGGCAGGGCAATGGCGCGTCAACACCGAACGGAACGTGTTTTGCTGAATCCAATCCCAGCCGGCCTGCGTGTAAACGTCCGGCGTGAAGTCGGTCGTGAAGAAGCGATCGCTCTTCAGACGCCGCGACGCCATCAAGATGAAGACGCGGAACACCGTGTCGGAAAATCCGAAGCCGGTCGGCCAGGTTTCGGCTAATGTGCCAACCAGAAGATCGACGTCCTCCACCGTCGGATAGAGCGCCTTGATCTCGTCGCGCCAGGTTGCGTTGCTCGTTAGCTCCTCGAAATTTGTCGGCGCCGACATGCCGAGCTGACGGCGGAACTCGCAATAGCGCGGCACGCCGCGCTCGCGATCCCGCAATATGTCGACCGCCGCCAAATCCGTGAACAAGCCCTGCGCGAGCCGCTCCTCATTCGGCATACCGCTTTTCTCCGGCAGCATCCGAAGCTGGTTCGGGTAATTGTGCAGAACGAGCGCGCCGGGATTGCTGGTGCCCAAAGAATAAAGAACGTTGTCGAAGCCGACTTCGTCATAGATTCCGGGGACGTTCCGGCGCGCGATGTCTATGAGCGACTTCGTTGCGATGTGGCGATCGTCGCTATAGGAGCGAAACGAATATTCGTCCGGCATGAGCGGATGCATGCGGTAGCATGCCGTGAATTCCTCCGTCATCGCGTAAGGGGCGGCATGCTGTTCCGTCGGCGAGCCCGGAATGCCTGACACAAGCTCGAGCTCGTTGAGGCGGCCGTAAGCGCGCGCGTAATGCTCGCCGAGAAGCCCCCACCAATTGGAGCGCATGGCGATCTTGCCTTCCGGCGAATTCATCAAAGCCGGCGTCCACTCGACCGTGTGAATCTTGGCGATCAGCGCCGCCACGATGAGCCGCGCCTTCTGGAACAGCCACTCGCCGGAGGCTTGCGGATATTCCAGCTTCAAGCGATCGATGATGCTATTGTGCTCGCGCGCAAACAATGTGTGCATGGCTGAAAGGCCGACCCACCAATTGCCGTTCACACCGGTCAGTTCGAGATTGGGGAAC
Organism: Methylobacteriaceae bacterium; assembly: GCA_019242655.1. GTDB lineage: Bacteria > Pseudomonadota > Alphaproteobacteria > Rhizobiales > Beijerinckiaceae > JAFASC01. The sequence continues at coordinate 2,210 of JAFAVH010000322.1, read as the reverse complement.
CGCACGCCTTCGGCGTCCGGAACTTCCTGAATTTCTTTTTCGAGTGGCAGATGTCCGTTCGGTTTCAGCCCGATCTTGCCGTCCGGACACAATTCTCCCGTTTGCGGATCGGTGCGGATCATCATCTGCCGCGCCAGCGAAGATCCGTAAATCTGCGACGAGTCCCACCAATGTGTCTCTATGTTCTTGTAGGCGGCTGGCCGGTCTTCGTCGCCCGCTTCGGCGGGCGCCGGCCGGCTGCGCAGGATTGTCATCGGATTGACTGGCCAGTCTCCCGATTGCACCGGAATTTCATAAGGAGGCGCTTCTTCGGGCCGGTAATTCTCGCCGTGACTGAGCCAGTCATGCACCATGAATTGCAGCCATGACGAGATGAACACATTGAGGAACGGCACCGGCACGAATTCCTTGCGTGCGAGCAATCGATTGCTGACATCGCGCGGATTCGGTTCGAACAATCGCGGTGGCGCTTCCCCGAAGGTGCGCTCGAGCGGCACGTTACGGCCGAAGCGGGCGCCCGCCATTCCCATCCAAGGCACATTCAGGTCGTTGTAGCTGCCGTCCGCGGTCCGTTCGCTGCGGACATTCGGGGTGCTTGAGGGGACGGTCGCGGGTTGCCGCTCGGTATTGAACAGATTGCTCCAGCGCATGCGCGCCCGGATTCCGACGAGCATCGGCAGGGCGATCGGGAACGGCCACGCGTGCCAGGGACGAAACCGGTTAAGCGCCTTCTCAAAGGCAACAAACGGCTTCTCGTACCACTCTACAGGCATCTGGCTCCCTCACCTGAAAAGCGCAACCAAGTGTACAGGGGGCGCTTCGCGCTGCAACTGTAAAGGCGCGCACCCACGTCAGAAAACGGGCCGAACGACGCTCTGGAAATCATGTTCATCCGTTGCCCAAGTTTTGTCGTGTCGAAGCCCTAGGACATCGACTCGCAAGGATTCTTCAGCGGCATGACGAACACGGGGCGCGAGCGGCAGTGGAGGGGCGCGACTCCTTACCTGTTCGCCGTCTGCGTATTGGCCGCACCAGGCCTCGCGCGTGCGCAGGCCAAAGCTCAACCCCCCGCCGCCGATGTCGGCGCTTCGGCGAGCCTCGATTCGAAATCTCGCGAACTTGCCGACCGGCGCGCCGCCTTGCGCGGGGTCGAAGATACGATCGACGCGGCCGAAACCCAAAGGCGGAAGCTCGAATCCGACATCGAGGCGATTCGCACCGATCGGGCCCGGCTCAACGCGGCCTTGATCGAGACGACCGACAAAATCCGCGACGGAGAGACCCGCGTCGATGCGGCCCAGAAGCGCCTCGATGGCCTCACCGCCAGTGAGCAGGCGATTCGCGTCTCCCTCGGCAACCGCCGGGCCGTTGTCGGCGAGGTCCTTGCATCGCTGCAGCGGATGGGCCGGCGTCCGCCGCCGGCGCTCCTTGTTCGGCCGGAGGACATGCTGTCGGCTATCCGCACCTCGATGCTGCTTGGCGCCGTTCTGCCGGAATTGCGGGCGGAAACGGAGGCGCTCGCCACAGATTTGACCGAACTGGTCAAGCTGCGGAGCGCGATCAACGGCGAACGCGACACACTGTCGCGCGAATTGGCGGGCATGCAGGAGGAGCGGCAGCGCCTGGCCATGCTGGTCGAGGCGCGCCAGCTGTCTCTCGCGGCAGCCCAGCATGATCTTGAAGCCCAGCACGATCGCACGACCGAGCTTTCGCGAAAGGCGGCAAGCCTCCGCGACCTGATCGCGACGGTGGAAAGTAACCTCGCCAATCAGCGGGCGTCGGAGGAAGCGGCCAAGGCGGAAGCGGCGCGCAAACAAGCCGAGGCGGAGAAAAACGCGAGCAGGACGCAGGTGGCGGCGCTGCCTGCGCCCTTTACGGACGTTGCCCGGCTCGCCCCGGCGATCGCTTTCGCCGACGCCAAGGGCCTGTTGCCGCTGCCCGTAAACGGCAGCCTGATCAAGGCCTTCGGCGCTCCGGACGGATTCGGCGCGAGCGAGAAGGGCCTCTCTCTTTCGGCACGTCCGCAGGCCGTCGTTACAGCCCCTTGCGATGGCTGGATCGCGTATTCCGGGCCTTACCGCACTTATGGCCAACTCTTGATCATTAATGCGGGCAGCGGCTACTATGTGGTGCTGGCCGGCATGGAACGTATCAACGTGGACGTCGGGCAATTTGTCCTGACGGGGGAGCCCGTCGCGACCATGGGCGAC
>JAFAVH010000290.1 GCA_019242655.1 Methylobacteriaceae bacterium | reverse complement strand
TGGAATACCCTCAACGCCCGCCAGTTTCACTATTCCCACGGCGATGCCGCGCGGCAATTGCTTGAGCGCGTCGCGTTTGTTGAACTTACGCCAGCAGTCCTCGCGCGGGCTCTCGAACCTTTTCCAGTTCAGGTGCGCACACTAGACAGCTTGCATCTGGCCTCCATGGAATATCTCCGCGGGCAAGCACAAAAATTCGCGCTGGCAAGCTATGACAAACGGCTCATCATTGCAGCGCGGCCGCTCGGGATCGAACCAACCGAAGTATAACCGCATTCATCGTTGCTTGTTTGCTTGCGCAAGCTGGTCACGGCACCTTTTCCAAATCCTTCAGCCACGCGGCCGCGGAAGAATCGCTCGGCGCCCGCCAATCGCCGCGCGGCGACAGCGAGCCGCCCGAACTGACCTTCGGTCCGTTCGGCATCGCCGAGCGCTTGAACTGGCTCGTCTCGAAGAAGCGCTTCAGGAACACACCGAGCCAGCGTTTGATCGTCGCGATGTCATAAGCCGCCTGCTTCTCCACCGGGATGTTCGGCGGCCATTGGCCGCGCTTCGCATCGCTCCAGGCGTGATGAGCGAGATAAGCGATCTTCGACGGCCGGAAGCCGTAGCGCGTCGTATAGAACAGGTTGAAGTCCTGCAGATTGTAAGGACCGACGAAATCCTCGGTCTTCTGCTCCTTCTTCTCGTCGCCGCTGGGAATGAGCTCGGGCGAGATTTCAGTCGCGAGAATGTCGAGGAGCACATCGACCGTGTCGCCGCCGAAGCGAATGTCGGCAGCGGCCCAGCGGATGAGATGCTGGATCAGCGTCTTCGGCACGCTGGCATTGACGTTATAATGCGACATCTGATCGCCGACGCCGTAGGTGCACCAGCCAAGCGCGAGCTCGGAGAGGTCGCCGGTGCCAAGAACAATGCCGCGATGCTGGTTCGCGAGCCGGAACAAAACCGAGGTGCGCGCGCCGGCCTGAACGTTCTCGAATGTCACGTCATAGACAGGCTCGCCGCCGGCAAAGGGATGCTTGATGTCGATCAGCATCTGCTTGCACGCGGGCGTGAGATCGATTTCTTCGGCGCTGACGCCGAGCGCGCGCATGAGTCGCCAGGCATTGCCTTTGGTGCGATCGCTCGTGCCGTAAGCCGGCAATGTGTAGGCCAGGATGTTCTTGCGCGGTAGTTTTAGTTGGTCGAACGCTGTCACCGCGACAAGTAGCGCCTGCGACGAATCCAGTCCGCCTGACACGCCGATGACGATCTTCTCGATGCCGGTCGCCTGCAGCCGCTGGCGCAGCCCATGCGCCTGGATGTTGAACGCTTCGAAACAGAGTTCGGCGAGGCGCGCATTATCCGCCGGCACGAAGGGATAGCGTGCCACTGCGCGCTCCAGCGGCAGTTCTTTTTTGCGCGGCGGGTCGAGCGTGACGTTGATCGTGCGGAAGTCGAGCGAGCCGCTGTTGATCTCGACGCAGTCGCCGAACGTGTTCTGGCGCATGCGCTCCTGCTGGATCAGCTCGAGATCGATATCCGCGACGACGATATCGGGATGCGCGTCGAAGCGCGGCGCCTCGACGAGAAGCGTGCCGGCCTCATAGATCATCGCCTGCCCGTCCCAGGCGAGATCGGTCGTCGATTCACCCGGACCTGCCGCTGAATAAAGATAAGCGGAGATGCAGCGGCCGGACTGCGCCTTGCACAAAGAGTGACGCCAATCCGATTTGCCGATCGTCACGTTGCTGGCGGAGAGGTTGACGAGCACGGTGGCGCCGGCCATCGCCGCGTAAGTCGAGGGCGGCAGCGGCGTCCAGACGTCTTCGCAAATCTCGATGCCGACGACAAAATCCGGCACGTCAGCCGCCCGGATGAGAACATCCGTGCCGAACGGCGCCGTCTGTCCCGCGACAGCTATCTCACCGTTCTGCACCGGCGCGCCGGAGGCAAAATAACGCTCTTCGTAGAACTCGCGATAATTCGGAATGTATGTCTTCGGCACGACCGCCAAAACGCGGCCGCGATGCACGGCAATGGCGCAGTTGAACAGCCGGCCGTTATGGCGCAGCGGCGCGCCGACGATCGCCAGCGGCAAGCGGTCTTTGCTGGCCTCGATCAACTTGCCTAACGCCGCCTCGGCGGCATCGAGCAGCGAGGATTGCAGCAAGAGATCGTCGATCGCGTAAGAGCTCACGCCGAGCTCAGGAAAGAGCACGAGCGCGGCGCGGCGCCGGTCGGCGCGCACGAACATCTCGATTGTCTGCGCGACGTTGAAATCGGGATCGGCGACGCGCGTCAGAGGCGCGGCGACGGCGACGCGCGCGAAGCCGTGATTGTACGGGTTGAAGAAGGAAGGATTAGCCACGTCGCTCTTGATATATTTGCGTTTTCCGTCTCCGCTAGCGTATCCCAAAACCAATTGCAGCACAGCTAGGAGTAAGCATGAAGATCGATAAGGCGGCGGCCATAGTTACCGGCGGCGGCTCGGGCCTCGGCGCAGAAACGGCGCGGGCACTGGCGCAGCGCGGCGCCAAGGTGACCTGCCTCGACGTGAACCTCGAAGGCG
>JAFAVH010000271.1 GCA_019242655.1 Methylobacteriaceae bacterium | reverse complement strand
AGGTGCTCGGCTTCTCCGGTGCGCCGGAAGCGGGAGACCGCGTTGCCGTCGTCGAAAATGAGGCGCGGGCTCGCGAAATCACCGAGTACCGCGAGCGTCAGAAGCGCGACAAGCTCGCCGCACGGGGCGGCGGCCAGGCGCGCACGTCCCTCGCCGACATGATGAGCCAGGTGAAGACCGCCGGGCGCAAGGAATTCCCGTTGCTTGTCAAAGGCGACGTGCAGGGCTCGGTGGAAGCCATAATTGCTTCGCTTGAGAAGCTTGGCACGGATGAAGTCGGCGCGCGCGTCATTCACGCAGGCGTCGGCGGTATCACCGAGTCCGACATCACGCTGGCGGAAGCTTCACGCGCGGCGGTCATCGGCTTCAATGTGCGTGCGCATAAGGAAGCGCGCGAAGAGGCTGAGCGCGCCGGCATTGAAATTCGCTACTACAATATCATCTACAATCTCGTCGACGACGTGAAGGCGGCAATGTCGGGCCTGCTCGCGCCGACGCTGCGCGAAACGATGCTCGGCAATGCGCAGATCCTCGAAGTCTTCACGATTTCGAAGGTCGGCAAAGTTGCGGGTTGTCGCGTCACCGACGGCACTGTCGAGCGCGGCGCCAATGTGCGGCTCATCCGCGACAATGTCGTCGTGCACGAGGGTAAGCTCTCGACGCTGAAGCGCTTCAAGGACGAGGTTCGCGAAGTCCAGGCAGGGCAGGAATGCGGCATGGCCTTCGAGAATTACCAGGATATGCGCGTTGGCGACGTCATCGAGTGCTACCGCGTTGAGGAGATCAAGCGCACGCTGTAACCGGCTGCGCTACTTTTGCGAGACCGCGATCATTTGAAACCGCGGGCGTGAAGCCCGCGTTTCGGAACAACCCACCCCATGTCCAGAGCCCATCATAACGGCGGCGAGCCGTCGCAGCGCATGTTGCGGGTCGCCGAACTCATCCGCCATTCCATGGCGGAGCTTCTCACGCGCGGCGCGATAAACGACCCCGTGCTCGAGGGTCATGTCGTCACAGTGCCGCGCGTGAAGATGAGCCCCGACCTCAAAATGGCGAGCGTCTATGTCATGCCGCTCGGCGGCAAGGATACGAGCGACGTCATCGCCGCGCTCGACCGGCACAAAAAGTATCTACGCACCGAGATCGCGCATCGTATCAATCTGAAATTCGCGCCGGAAATTCGATTCAAGATCGACGAGAGCTTCGACAATGTCGCCAAGATCGATGCCTTATTGAATTCAGACAAAGTCAAACAGGATTTGCAGCCGCGCAAAGAGCCGGCGGAAGAGTAAGCCGCGTCATTGTGAGCGCAGCGCAGCAATCCAGAAGCCCGCGCTTCATAGAATGGATTGGCACGATCGGGAGACACATGAGCCAGTTCCGCTCCACGCGCGTTGAAGTGAACGGCTGGGTCGTGCTCGACAAGCCGATCGGTATGACATCGACGCATGCGGTCTCGCGGCTGAAGCGCATTTTCAATGCGAAGAAAGCCGGACACGCCGGTACGCTCGATCCGCTCGCCTCCGGCATTCTGCCGATCGCATTCGGCGAAGCGACAAAAACAGTTCCGTTCGTCCAGGACGGCGAGAAAGCCTATCGCTTCAAAGTCAGATGGGGCATCGAGACCGACACCGACGATGCCGACGGCAAGGTCGTGCACACATCCGATGCGCGGCCGACCGCGCAGGAAATCGCAGCTTTGTTGCCGCGCTTTGTCGGCGACATCATGCAAACGCCGCCGGTCTTCTCCGCAATCAAAATTGCCGGCGAGCGCGCTTACGATCTCGCACGTGACGGCGAGACCGTCGTGATCGAGCCGCGCCAAGTGACGATTCATTCGCTCGATCTCATCGACACGACACCCGACACCGCGATTTTCTCTGCCGCATGCGGCAAGGGCACTTATGTGCGCGCAATCGCGCGCGATCTCGGGCGCCTGCTCGGCTGCTACGGACACGTCACGGCGCTGCGGCGCACGCGCGTCGGCCCATTTACCGAGCTTGGCGCCGTGCCGCTTGCCGATCTCGAAGCTGAGGGCGCGGTCGCGGTTGACGCGCTGCTTACAGTCGAAGCCGGACTGAACGAGCTTCCCTGCGTCGTTGTCGACCGCTCGAGCGCCGCGCGGCTGCGGCGCGGCCAGCCGCTGCTGCTGCGCGGCCGCGATGCGCCGGCCGAGGGGTTCGCCTATGCCGCCTGCGGCGGCGTCGTCGTCGCGACGGGCATTGTCGAACAAGGCGAGCTCGTCCCGGCACGGGTGTTCAATCTGCCGTTCAGATCTCCGCGATTGCCTTCCCTGAAGCTTGGACTAAGCTCCACGGCGTTTCACGGAGGAAAGCATGAAGCGTTACATTCCGATTTTCACTCTTGTCGCTTTCGTCGGCGGGCTCGGCGCGGCTTATGCCGGCGGAGGCGGCGCGGGTGCCGATCGCCTGCGCGACCCAAATGGGCGTGGAACCGCTATGTCGGTGCCGCACTACAATAAGACGATGAAGGAGCGCCGCGCCAGGGGAATGCATCCCGGCCAATCGGGGCAGATGCAGTAACGAGCGGCTCGTTCTGCCCGCAAGCCGACAAGCGCAATTCTTGCTTGCCTCGTGCTCACCCGCTATCGCACGATTGCGATTGAGCACGAGGTTTTCCCATGCCGCAATTTCAGCCGACGATTTTTCCCGATTTCCGTTTACCGCTTTCGGGCAATGTCGATCAGACCATCAATCCGTGGACATGGTTCTTCCGCGGCATCACACAATTGGCCTCGTCAACATCAATCTCGGGCGATCGTCCGATCCCAACCTTGAGCAGACCATTCTCGATGAGGTCGGCTCTTACGGCCGCCAGATTGGCCAGATCAGCGACGCGCTCGACGTGATCCTGCGTCATGTCCCGCTCGACAACCTGACCGAGCGCGATCGCGACGCACTCACCGATTTCCGCCTGCAGATCGAACAGGTGAACCGGCTGAAAGCGAAGCGCGGGCGCGAACGCCAGCTCCAGGCGGCGTGAGACGCGCCGCCGCATTCCATTCCATTTTCGCGCGCAGTGACCTTCCCGAAAGTGCCTTCGCACTTTTCGGGTTGACGCGATGAGGGCACGGGACGCCGGGTCACCGAACCGAAAACTAAATGCCGGCTTCCCGGCGTCCTATGCGCGGCGATTTCTGACCCTCGCTTCCCGCATCTTCGCGGACCTGGTTGGCCTTCACCAACTCAAGCCCACTCAAGCGATCTGAGCCGCGGACCGGTCATAGTGCCGGACGGGCGGGTTACTCCGCGCCGCACGTCTTTCGACGTACGTCACCGGTTTGCAAGAGCCTCCCGAGACGCGGCTTGGGTAAGCCGCACCGCAGGCGCCGCTCCCCGCCTAACGCTGCCGGAACCCCTTCCGGCAGCGCCCTCGAGGCGACGGGGATGAGCGCAGTATGGGGGTGCTGGAGGGGGGCGGGGATAACTTTTTAAAACTCAGTGTTTTCAAAAGATTGCGGCAGCAGCGCATGAAGCTCGCTTGTCACTCCGCATAAGTCCGCCCCTTGCCACCGCCGCCACTCCCCTGCTATCGCTCATCAATCCGGCGCGTTGCGCCGCCTGAGGATGAGCCCCGTGGCAATTTCCGCCACCCAGCCCGCACCGAACGCCGCGCGCTCCGCGCCGGCTTTTGCGCGCGCCTCCTCGCGTCTCGGCCCTCTGCTTCTTAGCCGCCCCTGAGCGCCGGCCGGGCTCTTCAAGCCTGGGCACTCAGGGGTCCTTGAATAAATCTCCCCTTTCTTAAGCCCGCCCGCGCGCGGCAAGATTCAAGGCAAGAAGACAATGAGCACCGAACCCGTTCACCCGGCCGAGCCGGTCACCCGCCCGATCGAATTCCACAAAGAGCGCGTCATCATTTTCGACACGACCTTGCGCGACGGCGAGCAATGCCCCGGCGCCTCGATGACGTTCGAGGAGAAGCTCGAAGTCGCCGAGCTCCTCGACGAGATGGGCGTCGACATCATCGAGGCGGGCTTTCCCGTCGCCTCTGAGGGCGATTTCGAATCGGTGCGCGAGATCGCGCGGCGCACCAAGAACGCCGTGATCGCCGGCTTGTCGCGCACCGCGCTCGCCGACATCGACCGCTGCGGCGCCGCGATCAAGCCGGCGAAGCGCGGACGCATCCACACCTTCATCTCGACCTCGCCGCTGCATATGAGCGCCAAGCTCAACATGACGCCGGAAGAGGTGCTCGCTGCAACGATCGCCGCCGTGACGCGCGCGCGTCAATATACCGACGACGTCGAGTGGTCGTCCGAGGACGGCACGCGCACCGACATCGATTTTCTCTGCCGCTGCGTCGAGGCGGCGATCAATGCCGGTGCGACGACGATCAACATCCCCGACACGGTGGGATACGCGACCCCGCAAGAATACAGGGGGCTGTTCGAGACGGTGCGCGCGCGCGTGCCGAATTCCGACAAGGCTGTGTTCTCCGTGCATTGCCATGACGATCTCGGCATGGCGGTCGCCAATTCGCTTGCAGGCATTGCCGGTGGCGCACGGCAGATCGAATGCACGATCAACGGCCTCGGCGAGCGCGCCGGCAACGCCGCGCTCGAGGAGATCGTGATGGCGATCCGCACCCGCGCCGATGTGCTCGCTTATGAGACCGGCATCGAGACGACGATGCTGAACCGCGCCTCAAAGCTTGTGTCCGCGGTCACGTCGTTCCCGGTACAATACAACAAGGCGATCGTCGGCCGGAACGCATTCGCGCATGAAAGCGGCATTCATCAGCACGGCATGCTGAAGAACCGTGACACCTACGAGATCATGACGCCGGAAAGTGTCGGCGTGTCGAAGACCTCGCTCGTCATGGGCAAGCATTCCGGCCGCGCTGCGTTCCGCGAGAAGCTGAAGGAAATGGGCTACGAACTCGGCGAGAACGCGCTCAACGACGCGTTCAAGCGGTTCAAGGATTTGGCCGATCGCAAGAAGATCGTCTACGACGAGGATATCGCGGCGCTTGTCGACGATGAGATATTGACTGCACATGACCGCATCAAGGTTGTGGCATTGACGGTCATCGCCGGCACATCGGGCCCGCAAAGCGCGGCGCTGACGCTCGATGTCGACGGCGAGAAGCGCGTGCACCAATCGACGGGAAACGGCCCGGTCGATGCGATCTTCAACGCGATCCGCGCGATCGTGCCGCATGAGGCGACGCTCGAACTTTTCCAGGTGCACGCAGTGACGCAAGGGACCGATGCGCAGGCGGAAGTCTCGGTTCGGCTCTCGCAAGGCGGCGCGCCATCCGTGACGGGGCGCGGCGCCGATCCCGATACGCTTGTCGCGTCCGCACGCGCTTATGTCTCGGCGTTGAACAAGCTCACCGCACGCGGCGAGCGCCAGCACGCGCAGCACGCGGCGGGGTAAAGTCGCGTGCTATGCCGGCGCTCATTCGCAGGCTGCTCAACGCTTGCGAATGAGCCGGCCGGCATGCTGCACCACTCATCTTACCGTGTTGCTGGCGCGGGAGCTGTTGGAGCAGTCTGCGCCGCGGTAGCCGATTGTGCTGCCTCATCCCTCGTATAACCCTTATTTGCGTAACCGAGCGACAGCAACATCATCGCCACGACTGCGATCGCAGCCATGCCCGCCAAGTCGGGCAACGCACCGCTTTGGACAGTGTCCGCCCTTAGCCGATCGCCCGCGAGCGCATCAGAGGCGATCGCTCGATTGCGACGCGAACGAAGGTGATAAGCGAATGCGACCGCGACAACGATGAAAGCGGCGACAAGGGTGAACAACATCAGCCACGTCACGGGATGGGAATTCGTCGTCATCTCGTCTCCGAAAAATTTCGATCTGGGAGAAAGTTGACGTGGGGAATGCGACGAGGCGCGATTTGTTCCGTGCGCCGGGCGCCGAGCTCTTTGCAAATGCGATTATATGAAGTGTCAACTAACTTAGGTTAAAGCTTACGTTGCTTTGCTCTACCGCTTATCCCATCCAAACATCCTGCTTTATCAATTGCGCCTGCAACGCCGCGCGATTGATCTCGTGGGAGGCTGGATTTGACTTCAATGCAAACGATGTGGCGGTGACTTCCGCTTCGCCCATGGACAAAGCCGGCGCCGGAGACGCGCGTGCCGCGGACTGACCGCCATGCGTCATGCCGGCGCAGCGCCCGGTGACCAACAGATTGCCTATGTCGCGCGGCAACACCGCAACGTGATCGGGCTAGGAGCCGGCAGAGTGGACCCACCCCTTGCCTCGGCCCGCAAGAGAAAGGGGAGCGGCATTAACTCAGCCACACGACCTACGATCCCGGCAGTGTCAGACGCGGCGCGCGTTGATAGTGCCAACCCGACATTACTTGACCGCTCAGAAGAGCACCAACGGTGTATTGCATGCGCACGGTGACTCTAGTTAACTTCTCGATATTGCTTATCGTCAACGGAAGCCTCTCATGCCCGGCAACAGTCACGACTCCCATAACGCGCTCACTGGTACGTCACTGACGCGTCGGCAATTCATGGATCGTTCGATTGCCGTCGGCGCATCGGCGGTCGTCGCGACGATGACCGGCAGTGCATTGGCAGAGGGTGCGGGATCGGCGATGCCGATGTCGATCACCGAGGCCGGCAAGCGCATGCGGGACGGCTCATTTACCAGTGTCGATCTGACGAAAGCGTATTTTCATTACATCGACCTGTATCAGCCAAAGCTGAACATGTTCATTTCGCAATTGAGAGAGCTGGCGCTCAAAACTGCGGCCGAGCGCGACGCTGAACTCAAACAAGGCAAGGATCGCGGGCCGCTGCACGGAATCCCGATTCTCGTGAAGGACCTCTACGAGATGGCGGGTACCATCACCACGGTGGGATCGAAGGCGTTCGTCGATCGTCATTCGAGCGAAGATGCGACCTCCGTCCATCATCTGCGTGAGGCCGGCGTTGTGGTCCTCGGCAAGACCAACATGAATGAGTTCGCCGCGGGTGTGTCGGGCACGAATGCGTATTTCGGCGATGCTCACAATCCTTGGGCTCTTGATCGCTCGCCGGGCGGCTCGTCGAGCGGAAATGGCGCCGCACTGGCTGCCGGCATTGGTTTCGGGGGGACCTCGAGCGACACCGGCGGGTCGATTCGCGTGCCGGCAAGCTGGTGCGGCATCGCAGGAATTCGCCCGACCTATGGTCTCGTCAGCCTCAACGGTCTGTTTCCGCGGGCATACAGTCTGGACGTCGCCGGGCCGCTCGCACGGAACGTCTTCGATCTTGCTCTTCTGTTGGACGCCATGGCGGGGTTCGACCCCAAGGACAAGTTCTCCGCACTGGCACAGCAGCGGAAGTCTTACACCGCGAACATTCAGAACGGCGTGAAGGGCATGACCTTCGCCACCGTCAAGAACTATACCTACAAGGACGTCGACAAGCCCGTCGCGGACGCAGTCGAAAAGGCCGCCGATTCATTCAGGAGCCTTGGCGCCAACATTATCGAGATCGAGATCCCGGCGCTTGAAGGTCAGCTCGACTACAACAAGCTGTTCACAAACATTTTGCTGTACGAGTTCAACCAGATCCTTGGTGGCAAATATCGGGGCACACCGGATGCTGCGGATTTATACGGGCCGATTGTGACGAGCAACATAGCCGCGGGATCGAAAGTGTCGCGCGAAGACTATGAGCGCACGATGCGTGAGAGGCCAGCTATCATCGCGGAGGTCAAGCGGGTATTCAAGGAGGTCGACGCGCTCTTGACGCCGGCCTTGCCGACGACGGCACCGCTATTGAAAGCGTCGGCGCAAGATTATGGCCGTGGCCGTCAGTTCACCATTCCGTTCAGCTATGTCGCACTGCCGTCAGCAGTAGTGCCGTGTGGCTTCGACGGGCAAGGATTGCCGATCGGGGTTCAGATCGTCGGCGACCACTTCTACGAAGCATCGATTCTGCAGATCGCCTATGCTTTCGAGCAAGCCACCGATTTCCACAAGAAGCACCCTCCTCTATTCTGCGAAACCGTGCCTGCTTAGGGGCCGCCGCTACAGACATTGGCGAAGCTCTTTCTGGTCCTGACGCAGGCGCTGCCCGTCCCTTCGTCCTGTGTCGGCGAGATCCGAAAATGCACCTGCCAGTACCTGATGGTTTCACCCCAGCCAGACGCCCTGCTCGGCGAGCTTCGCCTGCAACGCCGCGCGATCGATCGCGCGGGGCATCGCATTTGACTTCAATGCAAGCGAGGCGGCTGTGGCTGCCGCCTCGCCCATGACAAAGCAGGCGCCAGAGACGCGTGCCGCAGACTGACCGCCATGCGTCATGCCGGCGCAGCGCCCGGCGACCAAGAGATTGCCCATGTCACGCGGCAATAACATGCGGAACGGCAGCTGGTTATAGCCCCGCGCGTGCGGAATATCGGGAAAACGGAAACTGACGTCGCCTTTGAGGTGCTCTTCGATCGGCCAACCGTTGACGCCGATCGTGTCGTCGAAATCGACGCAGTCGATGACATCGCTCTCATTCACCATGTAATCGCACTGGACACGCCGCGTCTCGCGGATGCCGACCTGTGGCGCAATGTCGACGATATAAGCCTCTTCGAAACCAGGCACGGTCTTCAAGAACGCAAATGTTTGCAGCACCTGACGACGGCCCTGCAATTCACCCGCGCTCATCTCCAGCGCATCGGTTCCATCGATAGCACTGCCGTCGTCGTTCCTCAATTGCGTGATGTTGACACGCCATTCGCTCGCATGCTTCTGCGGCCGCACGATCGCGCCTTTGCGCGGGAAACGCATGCCCTTCGCTTCTGCTTCCTGCATAAGAACGGGAATCGTCGCCCAAGCATCGTGCGCGCGCGCCGGATCGACGCCGTTCACGCGGAACATTGTCGATGGATAGAGCATATTGCCGGCGCCGTCGCCGAGCTCGTAAGGCACGCCGGCAAACGCAGCGAGATCGCCGTCGCCGGAACAATCGATGAAGATGCGCGCGCGCACTGCGACGCGTCCGGATCGTGTCTCGAGAATGAGGGTATCGACCGTTTGCGGATCATGCATGGAAACGCCGACCGCCAATGCATGGAACAAGATATGTGTGCCGCTCGCCGCAAGCAGATCGTCGGCAGCTATTTTGTACGCCGCGTTGTCATAGGCCTGCGCCATGCTCTTGCCGCCGAATAGAACGTGCGGCGTGTTCAATCCGCCGAGCCGGTCGATGCGGCCGAGCAGCTCGTCGGCGATTCCATGCACGACTTGCCGAAGCTCGCCGTGCACATTGGCGTGCAGGCCGCATAAATTGGTGACGCCCGCGGCCGTCCCCATGCCGCCGAGAAAGCCGTACCGCTCGACGATCAGCGTCGATAATCCCGCGCGCGCGGCTACCGAAGCCGCCGCAATGCCGGCTGGCCCGCCGCCGAGCACGACGACGTTATACTCGCCGAAGAGCGGCGTTTTCCGCGCGGGTTCATCAATAGAACGTGCACCTGTCATCGGTCTGTTCGCGGCCTTTGCTTTGAACACGAGATTACGGGGAGGGTTCCTCGTTCTCCGGCTCGGTCCATTTCGGACAGGCGGGTTTGGCGGCGTACAAGGATTTGGCTTGCGTTTGCGCGGCGGAAGCCGAGGCCAAGGCCTTGTTGTCGGCATGAGTCGCGGGATGCGCCGAGGCCGCGCGATGCTCCGTCGCCAAGCGCGCTTCGATCGCAATGATCAGGTTGTGGACCAGGTTTGATCGCGGCCCGCAAATGCGTACGGCTTGCGCCGCCTTCAAATGCTCGAGCGCTTCGGCATAACGCTTTTGATTGTAGCGCATTTCGCCTCGGACCCATTCGACCACGTGGGGGTCGTCGTCCATGTCCGCTTCATCAAGAACCTTTTCAGCCTCGGCGAACTCGCCGGCGCCTGCGAGCGCGCGGGCGTAGATCGCGTCGTAAATTGAGCCGGAGGCTTCGGAGCTCTTCCGCGCCAGCTCGAGATATTCTTTCGCTTGCGTGGACTTGCTGTGTGCGGTGGGCTCGTCCGGAATGTCGTCCGAATCGCTGGTTTGCAGCAGATGATTGCGCAGTTCGGCCGACTGATCCGTCAAGACTTCTCCCAATGCGAGATTGGCCTCCGGCGAAGTCGAATCGCGAACATAGGCATATCGCGCCTTCAACTCGGCTTCGAGCAGACGCGACTCGGCTGCCGCGTGACGCGTCTTGATCTCATTTTCGGAGGGCTTCGGTTCAGGTCCGCTTAGAACTTCATCCTGCGGATGCGAGAGGATGCGTGCCAGCGTCGTGTAGACCGAAGGTTCGTCAGGCGCCAACGCCTCCGCCTCCTCAAGGTAAGTGTGCGCGGCCAAGTCCATATAATTCACAAAGTCTTTTGGTCTCGGCGAAAACACCGGCTGATACCAGGTATAAAGAAATCGCGCGTAATCGACGCGGCTTAGATAATCCGGTGCGCGCTGCCGGCTTCCGAGGTCAAGGGCGCGCTTGAAATAGCCGATTGCTTTCGTTCGCTCTCCATCGCCGCCCATGCAATTGGCGCGTAATGCGCCGAGCTCACGATAACCCTCGGGTTCATTCGGCTGTGTGCGGACGAGCCGGCGCGCCAGATACACCGCCTGATCGACGGCTCCATCCTCACGCAGCGATGATGCAAGTATGCGCCATGCTGGAATAAACGACTCGTCCAAGTCGATTGCGGCGCACAGACTGGCACGCGTCTCCTCGGGATTGCCTTTCTCTCGCCAGGCGAGCCCTCGCAGCACGAGAGCCCAGGATTGTTGGCGCTTGTCGCGCGAATGGAAGCCATCGGCAAAACCTATGGCTTCGGTGAGGTTTGAATGATCCGGTTTCGGCGTGCGAAGGTAATAAAAAGCCGCGACAAGCGGATCGAAGCGCTGCACCAGCCTCTCGGCGATGGTGCTCACGAGCTCGCCGACATTCGTGCCCTCCTCGCTTTCAACCCAAACGTCTCCGCCGCTCGCATGCGCACGTAAGACGTACCGCGGCTCCGCCGCATTCTTGAGAACCACGATCTCGCCGACAATGCGCGTATCCTGCTTGCCGAGAAGCGTTCGCAGCTGGCCCACTAAGAGAGACAAGCTTATGTCGGCGCCCG
>JAFAVH010000224.1 GCA_019242655.1 Methylobacteriaceae bacterium | reverse complement strand
ACCGTGGCTGACGAGGACCATACCGATCATCGGCGGCGCCCGCTGCATTTCATGGCGAGCAGCAAGCCACGTAACCCAGATCGAGGGCGAACCTTCAAGGGCGTGAGCTCCCGCGGTTCCGCGGTTTGCCAATCGGCGTTTCCCCGGACCGGTCCATCATTTTGCGGCAGACATTTGTGCAGCGCGAAGAGGTTGGCAAGAGCGAAGATCGTCGGGGGGTGTGAAGAGCGTCAGCCGTTCCCCATCCGCAACAGATGACGGATGACGAAGCCGGCCTGCGCCGGGTCCGCTCCGTCTAAGCGAAGGTGCGGGAGGGAAATGCCGTGAAGGGAGGTTCGGGGCTGCGTCAGCGGCAGGCGCGGCAAAGGCGGCGTTCCTTCGCCGCCGAGATCGACAATCAGCCGGATCACGACAGCGCCCTCATAGGCCGCATCGATGATGCCTTCGCCCCGGCTCTCGATCTTACCGGCAATTGTCGGATGAAAGCGGGCGATGAGCCGCCTGTCATGCGTCTCGATCGCTACCCGGTCGTCACCGACGAGCCGAGCAAAAAGCGTCCGATGGTTCGCTTCCGCGATAAGCTCGAGCGCCAAACGGCTCTTGCCCGCCCCTGAAGGACCTCTGATGAGAACGCCCGCCTCGCCGATCGCCAAAGCTGTCGCATGGATGTAGGTGCCGGGATGCGGGGCAGGTTCGGCCTGTTTGGCGCCGGCGGGTAGGCTCATCGGGCGACGGGCAACCAGACGACAAAGCGGGCGCCGAGAACTTCGCCCTCCGGGTGATCTGCGCTCGCGGGTCCGGCCCGGTTCATCGCGTATATGCGACCGCCATGTGCCTCGATGATTTGGCGTGAGATCGCGAGGCCGAGACCGGAATTCTGGCCGAAGCCATGGTTCGGCCGGTCGGTATAGAAGCGCTCGAAAATGCGCTCGACTGCGTGGGCCGGAATTCCCGGCCCATCGTCGTCGACGATGATTTCGTAGCCGTCCTCCGACTCCTCCTCGGCACCGGATGTCTGCGCCGCTCGCAACGTCACACGCACGGTTGCGCCGTCCGCCGAGAAGGAGCGCGCATTGTCGATCAGATTGTTGCACACCTGTCCAAGCCGTGAGTCGTGGCCCTGGATCACCCAGGCTGCGCCGGCAAAGTCCCGCGGCGGCTGCTCGATCCGCAATTCGACCTTGATACCATGTCCATTCGAGGCTTGATTGGCGATCGACACGACCGCATGCAGCATGACGGCAAGATCGAGCGGCTCCATCGCGCCGCGCGCGAGTTCCGCATCGAGACGCGAAGCATCGGAAATATCGCTGATCAGCCGGTCTAGCCGCGTGACGTCATGTTGGATCACCTCAAGCAGTCGGTTGCGCGAGGCATCCGTCTTGGCGATCGGCAAGGTTTCCACGGCGCTGCGCAATGAGGTGAGCGGATTTTTAAGTTCGTGGGCGACGTCGGCCGCGAAACTCTCGATCGCCTCGATGCGGGAGTAAAGCGCGTTCGTCATATCGCGCAGCGCGCTGGAAAGATGACCGATTTCGTCAGGGCGATCGGAGAAATCCGGGATGTGCTGGCGAGGAAGGATTCCGCGTCGTACGCGGTCGGCGGCATCGGCCAACCTGCGCATCGGCTCGGCCACCGTTCCGGCGAACGCCAGCGACAGCAACAACATCACGCCGGCCGAGACAACAAAGATGCGGATGATCGCCCAACGTTCCGACGCGATGATCTGATCGATGTCGCCGCCCTGCGTTGAAAGCAGCAGCGCACCGCGCACGGTGCGAAAGCGCTGAATCGGCACCGCGACCGAGACGATCGTCTCGCCTTGCGGATTCATGCGCACGACGGAATCGGCGCCGCCCGCGAGCGCGGCGCCCACCTCCGGATAGGCGCGGCCGTTGGCGCTGCCGATGTCTTCATAAATCGGCAATTCGCGATGACCAAAATTTGCCCGCACATGCTCCCACGTGCGATCGAGCCAGGATTCCTCCTGGTTCGGCGCCGGCAAATCGGAGCGTACAATCGGCGAGCCGGCGAACGAACGTGAATCGATGAGGAGATAGCCGTCGCGATCGTAAATGCGCGCACGCGTGCGCGTCGGCGATACGAGGCGGCGCAGCAGCGGCCCGACGCGTTCGGGATTGATCGAGAACTCGAAGGAAGGACGCGCTTCCTCGGCGACGTCGTAGCTTTGCCCTGGTGCAAGCTGCAGCAGCCGCTCTGGATCGATCGTGATCGCATCCGAATCAACCGTAGCGGATGATGCAACTGCCGAGGCGATGATCTGCCCCTGTGTCGCCAAACTCTGCACGCGCGCATCGATCAGACCAGCGCGGAACTGATTGAGATAGAGAAATCCGACGAGCAGCGCGACAAGACCGCCCAGGTTTAGAAATACGATGCGTCGCGTCAGCGATGAAGAGACGCGGTGTTCGACGGAGCGCCAAAATTTTCGCCGGCGCACGCGCATCGCACGGATCGTGCGCGTCGATGGCCGTCGCGTGACCTCAAGGTCGGATGTCTTTTGAACCTCGACGCTCATTTGGATCGCGCATCTCTCGATGCGCGCGGTCTATGACACGGCGTTGCACACGATGAGGTGCGCGGTCCGAGACCGGACTTCGGCATTGCTCGGGCTCACGCTTCCTTGAAGCGATAGCCGACACCGTAAAGCGTCTCGATCATTTCGAAATTGTCGTCGACGATTTTGAACTTCTTGCGCAGCCGCTTGATGTGACTGTCGATCGTGCGGTCATCGACATAGACTTGGTCGTCATACGCCGCATCCATCAGCGCATTGCTGCTCTTGACCACGCCCGGACGCGTCGCCAGC
>JAFAVH010000142.1 GCA_019242655.1 Methylobacteriaceae bacterium | reverse complement strand
TCGCTCGCGCGCCATGCTGCCGTTGAACCGCCATGCGTGAGCGGCGTTCGGGCTGACAGGGTCATGGGAGGGTCCCCATGCGGGGCCCGCAAGGGGCTTGGCGGGCTGCTTGCCAGCCGGCTCCGATCAAGCGTATTCCCGCGGCTTCGGTCGGGGCCGCGCGCCGCGGAGGGCGCGCCAAGAGGCGGGAGCAACGGGGACGATTGTGAAGATATTGCCGGTGATCATGTGTGGCGGCGCGGGCACCCGGGTGTGGCCGGAATCGCGCGAGACGCTGCCGAAGCAATTCATTCCGCTCGTCGGTGCGCTTTCCACGTTTCAGATGGCGATTGCCATGCTGGACGATCCGGTTTTCGAAACCCCCGTTGTCATTTCCAATTTCGACTATCGCTTCCTTATCGTCGATCAGCTCGAGCAGATCGACGCGACAGCCGAGATCGTCCTCGAACCGATGCGCCGTGATTCCGGCCCGGCGGTTGCGGTCGCCGCCGGCATTGCCGCCGCCCAGGGGCCGGACACGATCGTCGTCATGCTGGCCGCCGATCATGTCGTGCAGGACCGCGCCGGGCTCGTGGCGCTGTGCAAGCAGGCGGCGCAAGCGGCGGCCGAGGGCTACATCGTGACGCTCGGCATCAAGCCGGCGGAGCCCGCGACGGGCTATGGCTACATTCGCCCCGGCCCGCCGGTGTCGCCGGGGAGCCCGGTTCTGAAGGTTCAGTCCTTCGTCGAGAAGCCGGACCGCGATACCGCGCGCAAATATGTCGAGGCGGGGTACTTCTGGAATTCCGGCAACTTCATCTTCCGCGCCGACGTGATGCAGGGCGAGCTTCGCCGCTTCGAGCCGGAGATGGTCGAGGCCACTGAAGCCGCACTCGACGGCGCGCGGCGCGATCTCGGCTTCACCATGCTCGATGCGCCGGCCTTCGAGCGCGCGACGAAGAAGTCGATCGACTACGCTGTCATGGAGCGTACCGAGGCGGCTGCGCTGATCCCAGCGGATATCGGCTGGTCCGACGTCGGCACGTGGCAGGCCGTGTGGGAACTCTCGCAGCGCGACGACGACAACAATTCCGTGCGCGGCCACGGCATCGTCATGGGCGGCAAGAACGTTCATGTCCGCTCGGACGAGCATCTGACCGCCGTCGTCGGCGTCGACGACGTCATCGTCGTCACCACGCAGGACGCCGTCCTGGTGCTGCATCGCGAGCATGGCGATCGGGTGAAGCAGCTTGTCGATCAATTGAAACGCGAGAAGCGGCGCGAGGCGGAGGAGCACAAGCGCTCCTACCGGCCCTGGGGCTATTACCAGAGCGTCGACCATGGTTCGCGCTATCAGGTGAAGCGCATTGTCGTGAAGCCGGGCGCGCAGCTCTCGCTGCAGAAGCATTTCCATCGCGCCGAGCATTGGATCGTCGTCAAGGGCACGGCGGAGGTCGTGCGCAACAACGAAACCCATCTCGTCCATGAGAACGAATCGATTTATCTGCCGATCGGTTGCGTCCACCGTATGGCCAATCCCGGCAAGATCGATCTCGAGCTGATCGAAGTGCAGACGGGCTCCTATCTCGGCGAAGACGACATCATCCGCATCGAGGATACGTATAACCGGATTTGATCTGCGCGGTTCAAAACGCATTCCGGTAGGCCTTGCGCGAGAATACCGTCAGGAAAAGGATGCGCAGGTCGAGGAGCAGCGTCCAATTGTCGATGTAGAAGAGATCGTGTTCGATACGCATGCGTATCTTTTCATCGTTTGAGATGCCGCCGCGGAAGCCATTGACCTGCGCCCAGCCGGTGATCCCCGGTTTCACGTTGTGACGCCGCGCGTAAAGCGCGATCGTCTGCTCGAATTGCTGATCGTGCGCGAGCGCGTGCGGCCGCGGCCCGACAAGCGTCATCTCGCCGCGCAGCACGTTTAGGAGCTGCGGCAGTTCGTCGATATTGTAACGGCGCATCCAGCGGCCGATCCGGGTGATGCGTTCGTCGTTTTCGCTCGTATGCTTCACATGGCGGTCATCGTCGAGCGTCGACATCGTGCGGAATTTGGCGATGCGGAACGGCTCTTGGTTGAAGCCGTAACGGCGCTGGAAGAACAGGACCGGGCCGGGGCTGTCGCGCTTGATCAAAAGAGCGATGAGCAGGAAGAGCGGCCACAACAGCACGAGCGCGCCCGCCGCCGCCACGACGTCAAAGGCGCGTTTGATCAGCACATCGAGCGTCGACAGCGGCCGCCCGATGAGATTGAGGCTGGCAATCTCGCCGATCTTGTGGATGCGCGCGTCGACGAAGCGGTCGAGAACGCGCTCCGGCCCAAGGTGCAGCGACGCGGGGACGCGCAAGAATGCATCGAGGCAGGCGTCGATCGTCGCTTCGTCCGACCACGGCACGAGGACGAAGACATCGTCTGGCCGCATCATGCGCGCCGATGCGGCGGCAAGCGCCAGGTCCTCGCGCAGGTCGCCGTCCTTGCGCAGGACCGAGGCGGCGACGATGTGCATGCCGGCCTTCCATGGATCGTAGCGTTCCATGAATTTGTGCATGTCCGCTTCAAAGCCGACGAGGAATACGCGGCGGGCAGACACGCCGCCTGCCGCGGCACTGGCTTTGACGAACGACACGATCGTCGCGCGTGTTGCGCAGATCGCGGCAAGCCCGAAAAAGTAGAACGCGACGAAGGTCACGCGCGAGAAGTCCGCCGTCGTCTTGGTGACGAACGCACTGGCGAGCGCGCCGATGAAGGTGACGTTCCAGAGGAATAATGAGCGGCGGCCGTGGCCGGAGAGCGAAAGATAGTTCGCGATTGCGTATTCCTGCCGCACCACGTTGGCGAGGACGAAGATCAGCGCGATGAACAATCCGAGCTGCAGCAGATTCTCGGTCATCCCATGCACGCCGTAGGCGATCCAATGGTAGATCGTGCCGACAAGAATGGCGCTCAGCGTGATCGCACAGACGTCGGCGAGAGCGGCCATGAGAGCGAACGTTCCGCGCAAAAGCGCGGTGTTCTTCTTGGGCATCGCCTGGGTCCAGCCGCTGCGCGCGGCGCGGCGTCCCTGCGCGGACCCGAATTGAGCCTGAACCTCACGACCGTGGAACACGGACTGCCCTCAACGCAAAGCACCACGCGGCTCGAAACGGAACAGAACCGAGCGCGCGCCAAATCGCGTTCCTCCGTTGCAAAACGGACGCCGCGAGCCGCCTGCGAGGATGCAACCTTGCCGCTGCTTCTATGTCCCGTTTTGGTACCGCGCGCAAATTAACATTGATAAAGATTCGTTAACCGCCAATGACATGCCGCGCGGTACAGACTCGCAGTACAAAGAGGCGCTGTTGCCGATCCCTCGTTTCGACCGTTAACCATGACGCCTTACAGGCTCGTTCTCTTCCATCCGATGGATCCGCGCGGGCTTAAGCTTGGCGGGATCGAGACGCACATTCGCCTGTTGCTGTCGGCGCATCCCGAGGATTTCTCGGTACTGATGGTCGGTATCGACGAGATCGGCGACCGTGCCGTCGGTGCATTGAGCCGCATCGATTTTGCCGGCCGCAGCCTCGATTTCCTGCCGGTCCTGCAGATGCGCGGCGACAGCGTCAATAAAGCCGCGGCCACACTCGGCGGCTCGCTGACGCTGCGTTTTGCCGCGGGCGCGTTGCGTCACCTGCCCGCGATCCGAGGCGCCATCGGGCAAACGCGCCGATCAGCCGAGATCGAGCGCTACGAATTCGCGCTCCTGCCGAAGCTCCTGCGCCTGCCGAGCGTGCAATGGGTGCACAATGAAGGCGGCAAGGACGACAAGATGGACAGCCTCATGAAGCGCTATTGGTTCGTCCACACGGCGAGTGAGCGGCTCGCGCTTGCACTTGCCGACCGCATCGTCGCGGTCAATCCGAGCATCGCCGCGCATATCGCGCGGATTTCCCCGCGCGCGGCCGAAAGAACCGACGTCATGTCGGTTTCGGTCGATACACGGCGCTTTCGCCCGACGCCGTTCGACATCGGCGACGGCGTTTTCCGCATCTGCTTCGCCGGCCGCCTCGACGAGTTCAAGGACCCGCCGCTGATGTTCGAGGTGCTGGCGCGGCTCTACGCAAAGCTCCAGGGCAAGCTCGAATTTCATTATGTCGGCGCGACCGATCCGGCGCGCCATCCAGAATTCGCGAAGGTGCGGGCCTTCACGGTCCGGCACGGGGCGCAGGATCCCGATGGCGTTCGCGCCATCGCCGCACGCTGTCACGCCGGTATTCTGACCTCTTATTTCGAGGGCCTGCCCTGCTATCTCCTGGAAATGCTGGCGAGCGGCCGTCCGGTCGGGGCGATCGAACTGCCGCAATATGCGCCGTTGATTTTGCCAGGCGTCAGCGGCGCCCTCGTTCCGCGCAGCGCGTCGCGCGAAGATTCCGCCGCGGCGCTCGCGGCCGCGTTCGAGTCGCTATGGCAGGATATCCAGGGCAGCCGCGTCAATCCCGTGCGTTTGCACACACTGGTCGCGCCTTATTCTGTGGAGACACAGTTCGGCAGGCTTTTTGCGATTCATCGGGCGCTGCAGGATCGCACGCCCGCGACAAAGGCCGTCGAACTTGCAGAGGGGTGACATGAGAACATCGATTTCACGCGCCGCGCACTTCGGGATCGCAATTGCCGTCGCGATGGCGGCGACGCAGGCCGCGCTTGCGCAAAGCGCGCAAGTGAAACGCGGGCTCTATCTCGTCAATATCGGGGGCTGCAACGATTGCCACACACCCGGCAGCTTTCTTGGCAAACGCGACACGTCTCGCACGCTCGGCGGCTCGGATGTCGGCTTTGCGATCCCGGGGATGGGCGTGTTCGTCGGGCCCAATCTGACGTCCGACAAGGAAACTGGGTTAGGCAATTGGACGAACGATCAGATCGTGACTGCAATCCGCGCCGGCAAAAGGCCTGATGGCCGCATGCTCGCGCCGGTCATGCCGTACAACGATTTCGCCAGCATGACGAAAGAGGATGCGCTGGCGATCGCCGCGTATCTCAAAAGCTTGCCGGCGATCGGCAACAAGGTGCCCGGCCCGTTCGGACCGGCGGATAAGCCCGATGTCTTCGTCATGACGGTGCTGCCCGCGCCTGTCTATAACGGGTTGCCGCCGCCTCCCGGCAAATAGCGCGTCTCCATTGTGCTAAGGGGCGGGCATGACAAAGGTGGCCCGGCCCTTATCCATCGCGCTTATCGGCACGAGGCCGACGCGTGCCTGGCAAGCAGGTTTGGCCGCAGCTTTCCGCAGCGCCGACCACACCGTCGCGCTGACTGCCGCCGAATCCGGTGAGCCCGAGCGCAATCGCGTGCTCGAGCTTCTGCTCGAATTGGAGCGGCGTGCATATCGCGCACAGTCGCACGCTTTTGCACCCGCGAACGCGACGCCAGATACGCTTCCCCAAAGCAGCGACATCATTATCGATCTTCGCGAACGGCCGGCGCTGACCGCGGATGACGCGCGTCTCATTCCCGTATTCGATGGCGCACCCGGTGAGGACGCCCTGATCGATGTGCTGCTCGACGGACGAGCGCCGGAAATCGCAATCGTTCGCGCGGGCAACGCACCTCGTGTTGTCGCGCGCGGCCTGCCGAGTCTGGAACAAGGCAATACGCTCGCGCGCGGCTTGGACTTTGTCCTGACACGCACCGCCGAGCTTTTACGTCAATGCGCTGTCCGCATCGCACGCGGCGAGGCGATGCATGGAGAGCCGCTTTCGTCGAACGTGAAACGCGCGCCGGGATCGGCAGCATCCTTTGCCGCAAAAGCGCTCGCCGCCAGATTGTCGCAGCGTCTGACAAAGCTCGCCGTGTATCCCGAACATTGGTCGATCGCATTTCGCCGGCTTCACGACGATGCGGTCATTCAGCGTGGCGCATGGCCCAATGCGGAATGGACGCGCGTGCTGGACGACGGCGCGCGTTACTTCGCCGATCCGTTTGCGTTTGTCGACAACGGCCGCACCTACGTCTTTTGCGAGGAATATCCCTACGCAACGGGAAAAGGCATCATCTCGCTATTCGAAATTGCTGATGGCGTGGCGACGCAACCGCGCCCGGTTTTCGAGCGGCCGTACCATCTTTCCTATCCTTTCGTGTTCCGGCGCGGGTCGCACATCTACATGATTCCGGAAGCGAGCTCGGTTGGACGCATCGAAATCTATCGCGCCGATCCCTTTCCGGATCGCTGGGTATTCGAGCGCGTCCTTGTCGACGATGTGGTTGCGAGCGATGCGACGCTCGTCAACTGGCAGGGACGCGACTGGCTGTTTGCATCTGTCGCAGACGCGGGCGCTTCAACCTGGGATGCGCTCGGGCTTTTCTATGCCGACGATCTCTTTGGCGAATGGACGCCGCATCCGCTCAATCCAGTGCTGATCGACGCTGGCGCCGCGCGGCCCGGCGGTGCGATGCTCGTTGAGGGCGATCGCTTGCGCCGTGTCGCGCAGGATTGCCACGCGATGTACGGTGGCGGCATCGTCATCGCGAATGTCGCGCGGCTCGATCCGGAAGATTATGCGCAAAGCGTGCGCGCGGTGCTTGGCCCGCCGGCCGGATTGCACGCGAGCGGCGCGCACACGCTGAATGTTGCCGGCGAATACGAACTCATCGATCTCGTCGGCAAGAAGCGCCGGCTGTAATTATTGCGGCAACAGCCCGCCCGCGAGAAAGCCGCCGTCGACCGCGAGCACGTGTCCCGTGACATAGCCCGACTGCTCCTCGTCGAGGAGGAAGGCCGCCGCCCGCGCAATTTCGTGCGATTCCCCGTAGCGGCGTTGCGGCACGCGGCTCATCCAATTCTCCCGCGCCTCCGGCGTGTGCATGACGCGCACCATCGCCGTCTCGATCGGGCCTGGCGCAATCGCATTGACGCGAATGTTGGCCGCGGCGAGCTCGACGGCCATAACTTGCGTCATCGTGACGATTGCGCCTTTCGATGCGCCGTAAGCGGTGCGGCCGATATTGCCGCGCAAGCCGGAGACCGAGGCGAGATTGACGATGGCGCCGCCGCCGGCGTCACGCATCGGGCCGATAGCGGCACGCGCGACGATGAAGCAGCCGACGACATTCACGTCGAGAATTCTCCTAAAACTCTCGACGCTGGTCGCTTCAAAGCTCTGGTCGGCGCCGATCGCTGCTGAATTGATAAGTCCGCGAACCGGCCCGAGCTTGCCCGCTGATGCAATCGCTTCGTTGACGGCTGCCTCGTCGGTGACGTCGAGGCAGAACGGCAGCGTCTCTTGCGGGTGGCCCAACGCGCCGCGCGCTTTCTCCAGCGCCGCCGCGTCGCGATCGATCAGCGCGACGCACCAGCCGCACGACAAAAGGTGCTCGGCGCAAGCGAAACCGATACCTGAACCTGCGCCGGTAATGACGACCGTTTTCGGCATGGCGACCCTCCCTGCGCACTTTGTCCGGCTTTTGAAAGCTGGCATAGTGGCCGGGAGAGCCGGCCGCAAAAGATGCCGGCAGCGAGCTTTGCTCGGTCAATCGTTCAGGGAGCCCGACATGCCGACCAATCGCCGCGTTCTTTTGCAGGGCACAGCCGCCATACTCGTCTTCGCCCCCGCGGTCATGCGGGTAACGCGCGCCGGCGCTGCGGAATATACGTTCAAGATGGCGAACAATTCGCCGGAATCGCATCCGCTGTCGATCCGCATGCGTGAAGCCGCCGCGAACATTCTGAAAGAGAGCGATGGCAAGGTCGACATCCGGGTTTTCCCGAACAACCAGCTCGGCTCGGACACCGACATGCTGAGCCAGCTGCGCTCCGGTGCGCTCGAGCTCTTCACCCTTTCGGGCTTGATCCTCGCGACGCTTGTCCCGGCTGCCTCGATCAACGGCATCGGCTTCGCCTGGTCGGGCTACGACAAGGTCTGGCCGGCAATGGACGGCGAGCTCGGCGCCTATGTACGCGCGCAGATCGCCAAGTCCAACCTGCACGCATTCGATAAGATGTGGGACAACGGCTTCCGGCAGATCACGTCGTCGACGCGCATCATCAAATCGCCGGATGATCTGCAAGGGTTCAAAATCCGCGTGCCGGCCTCGCCGCTTTGGACGTCGATGTTCAAGGCGTTCGACGCCTCGCCGATGACGATCAATTTTTCCGAAGTCTATTCCGCGCTGCAGACAAAAGTCGCCGAGGGCCAGGAGAATCCGCTGGCGCTCATCGATTCGGCAAAACTCTACGAGGTGCAGAAGTATCTCGCCCGCACCAATCACATGTGGGACGGCTTCTGGCTGCTCGCCAACGGCAGGATCTGGAAATCCATTCCGGATAATCTGAAAGCAATCATCGCGAAGAACGTCGACGCGTCCGCAATTGCCGAGCGCGAGGACATTGCCAAGCTCAATAGCTCGCTTGAATCCACATTGATCTCGAAGGGCTTGGCGTTCAATCCCGTGGACGCGGCCGCCTTCCGCAGCAAGCTGCAATCGGCCGGGTTCTTCAAGGAATGGAAAGGCAAATACGGCGACGAAGCCTGGGCGATTCTGGAGAAATATGCGGGTTCGATTTCGTGAGCATCGCCGAGGCTTATAGATGTGATGTAAACTCATAATTGACATAAGTCGCCTAATAGTTTACTGATCTTGTAGGCGATGAGCTGATTATGATCGAGAGCTTCAGGCACAAAGGGCTGAGGCTACTGTTTGAAACCGGAGAGCGAAGGCTTCTCAATCCCCAGCACATCGAGAGGATCGAAAACCTTCTTGGTGTGATTCACGCAGCTGAAGATATCAGAGGGATCAATGTGCCCGGGTATCGATTGCACGCACTTAGCGGCGATCTCAAGGGCTTTTGGTCCGTCACTGTGCGTGCGAACTGGCGGATCATTTTTCGTTTCGAGCGCGGCAAGGCATTTGATCTCGATCTTGTCGACTACCATTAAGTGATGGTCACCATGCAGATGAAGAATCCACCTCATCCGGGCCGGATCGTTAAGGATGCGATCGAGGAACTGGACCTTTCCATTGTAGATGCGGCCGAAGGTCTTGGGATCACGCGCCAGCAGCTTCATAAGATTTTGGCGGGCCGTAGCGCAATCACGCCCGAAATGGCTGTCCGACTAGAAAAGGCGCTCGGTAGCACTGCCGATACGTGGTTGCGCATGCAGATGAATTATGATCTCGCGCAAGTTCGACAGAATACATCTATCAGAGTTAAACGGCTCGCGCGCAAAGTCGCCTAGATAATCCAAATCGCGTTCAGACGCGTGGGCCTTACCTTCACTCTGCCACTCGCGCTGCTGGCGCTCGCGATCGAAGAGGCGTTCGGCTATCCGCGCGCCATTTTGCGAAGCATCGGCCATCCGGTCGTATGGTTTGGCGCGCTCATCGACCTTCTCGGCCGGCATCTCAACAAAGAGCACGACGATTTCGACAAGCGGCGCGATGGCGTGCTCGCGCTGATGATTCTGCTCGCGCCAGTGCTTCTCATCACGGTGCTCCTCACGCAACTCGTGAACCAAACCTTGCCCGGCCTGATCATTCTCGCGTTCCTTGCAGCGAGCTTGCCGGCGCAGCGCAGTCTTGCTTCGCACATTCGCGCCGTCGCAGATGCGCTCGACGTGAGCCTTGAAGCCGGACGCGAAGCGGTCGCGCATGTTATTGGTCGTGATGCTGCCGAGCTCGATCAGGCGGGCGTCGCGCGCGCGGCAATCGAAAGTCTCGCCGAGAATTTTTCCGATGGTGTCGTCGCTCCGGCATTCTGGATCGCGCTGTTCGGCTTGCCCGGCGGCGCGGCGCTGAAGGGCGGTGAACACCGCCGCTTCGATGATCGGCCATCGTACGCCGCGCTACGAAGCGTTCGGCTGGGCTGCTGCGCGGCTCGACGATCTCGTCAACTGGCCCGCCGCGCGCATCGCCGCCGGCCTCATCATCGCCGCCGCTTACGTCACACGCGGCGTCGATCCCGTCGCGTCGAGGCGCGCCGTCGCCCGCGACGCAAAGAACCACGCCTCGCCGAATGCTTGCTGGCCGGAAGCGGCGATGGCGGGTGCGCTCGGCCTCAAACTCAGCGGCCGTGACGAGCAGCGCGACGCGAGCACGGCTGACATCCGCCGCGCGCTTTCGCTCTATCGCCGTGCGCTCATCTTGCAGTGGATCGCGCTTCTCGCGCTGACGATCCTCATCGCGTTCGCCGTCGCGGACTGATCAACCGGCCGAGATCGCGCCGCGCTATCGGTCGTTCGCCTCATTTGTCCTTCGACGTATCGCTCGTGCTGGTGCGGCTCGTGCTGCCGGAGATCATCGCGTTGATCATGTTGCGCAACTGCTCCGATTGGACCGGCAGCAGCGAGAACCAGCTCTTGATGATGTTTTCCGGCGCCATGCGGTCGGCCGTGTCCTTGATGCGGGTCTCGAGGTCCTTCATCAGGCTTGCCTGCAGCGGCCTGACATCGGGAAGACCCATGAAGGCGCGCAATTCTTCCGGCGTGCAGTCGATCTCGATCGTGGCTTTCATGGGCTCAGCTACTCCTTCGCACCGGCATTTGAAGCATTGCCGGTACAACGCCGCAAGGCACGACCGCAATCAGCTTTTGCGCCCGCGCCCCCAAACAAGAATCACCCCAGCCGCGAAGAGGAGCAAGATCGCAGAAATGATAAGCGCCGTCCGCGCGCCTGAAACGAACGCCTCACCCTCTCCGAGCAGCGAACCGAAAAGTGCCACGCCGAGCACGCTGCCGGTCTGGCGCGTCGCGTTGAGAACGCCGGCGGCTATCCCCGAGCGTTCCTTGTCGACGCTGCCGAGCAGCGCGGAAGTAAGCGGCGGCACAAGCAGGCCGAGCCCAGCGCCGAGAGCCAGCAACTGGGCGAGCATGACAGAGTAGGGTGTGCCCTGCTTGATGAAAATGAGGGCGAGGCAGGCCAACGCGGTAATGCTCGATCCGATTGCGATTGTCCGAATCGCGCCGATCCGCTCGGCCAAGCGCGGCGCGATGAGATTCACCGGCAGCACCACACCCATTAGCGGCAAAAAAGCGAGGCCGGTCGCGAACGGCGAGTAGCCGTTGATCTCTTGGAAATAGAGGCTCAGCACAAAGATCAGTCCATAGAAAGCAATGTTGACCAAGAGTCCCACGAGCGAGGTCAGCGCAAACATCCTGTGCGCGAAGAGCGACAGCGGCAGCATCGGCTGGCGGGTGCGCCGTTCCTGCAAGACGAACAGCGCCGCCGCCATGACCGCGGCACAGAATCCGGCGAGGACAAACGGGTTTATCCAGCCGAGCCGTCCGCCTTCGATCAGCGCTGCCGCGAGGGCGCCGAGCGCGCCGATCGCCGCGGCCTGCCCAGGCAGATCGAGTTCACGTGGCGCGGCTGGCGTCTCGGCGGCGAAGCGCCAGGTCAGCCAAAGGCCCGCAAGCCCGACCGGCAGGTTGACCAGGAAGATGCTGCGCCAGCCGAGCGTCGCGATAAGGGCGCCGCCGGCGAGCGGCCCCGCAGCCAGCGCAAGACTGGCGCCCGCCGCCCAGATGCCGACTGCGCGGCCGCGGTCCTTCTCGTCGGGATAGGCGTGGTTCAAGAGCGCCAGTGAGTTCGGCACCAGGATCGCGGCGCCGAGACCTTGCACGGTCCGCGCCGCAATAAGAATGGCGGCATTAGGCGCCAGCGCGCAGGCGAGCGACGCGGCGGTGAAGATCGCAAATCCTGCCATGAAGACGCGCTTTGCGCCGGTACGATCGCCGAGCGCGCCGGCAGTCAGGATCAGCGCCGCAAAAGCCGTCGTGTAGGCGCTCACGACCCATTGCAGCTCGGAAACGCCGCCGCCGAGCGATGTGCCGATCGCATTCAGCGCCGTGTTGACGATCGTGACATCGAGCTGCACGACACCGTAGCCGAGGCTCATTGCCGCAAGCGTCAGCGCTGTTGCGCGTTGCGAGCGCTCTCCTTTGGCCGATTGCATGCCGGCGCAGATATCGACCGTCACTCCCGCACACAATGTAGAATGCTTCGCTCTTGATCGAAGCATTCCGGCGTCTTCGATTGCGGATGCCTCCGCCTTGGGCGAGGATGCCGCGAAGTCACGCACGAGCCTTGTATGCCAGCCTCCTCCCCGTCAGCTCAGATTCCCTTTCCGCCGCGCATGCCGCTTCTCGGCAATCTGCATCAGATTCCGAAAGGCAAGCTGTCGCATCATCTGCTCGAAACAAGCCGCGCCTTCGACGGCATTTTCGAGCTGAGTTTCGCCGGCAAGCCGGGCGTCTTCATCACCTCGCCCGACCTCGTTGCCGAACTCTCGGACGAGCGGCGTTTCCGCAAAGTGATCAGCGGCGGGCTTTATTTCGTGCGTGCGCTCGCTGGTGACGGGCTCTTCACCGCCCGCTCGGATGAGGACAATTGGGGCAAGGCGCACCGCATCCTCATGCCGGCCTTCAGCCAGCGCGCGATGAAAGGCTATTTCGGCGCCATGCTCGACATTGCCGAGCAGCTCGTCGCCCATTGGGGCGAGAAGATCGGGCAGGACATCCACGTCGCCGACGATATGACGCGATTGACCTTCGACACGATCGCGCTCGCCGGCTTCGACTATCGCTTCGATTCATTCGCGCGGCCGGAGCTGCATCCGTTCCTCGATCAGATGGTGCGGGTGCTCGCCGAGGCGATGGCGAAAATCACGCGGATGAAATTCCAGAAGCCGTTCGCGCGCGAAAAGGAACGTCAGTTCGCCGCCGATGTCGCCGACATGAACAAGCTTGTCGACGATGTGATCAAGCATCGCCGCGCGCATCCGAGCGACGTCAACGATCTCCTCAATCTGATGCTCGAGGCAAAAGATCCGGAAACCGGCGAAAAGCTCGACGATACTAACATCCGCTATCAGATTTTGACGTTTCTGATCGCCGGTCACGAGACGACCAGCGGACTGCTCACATTCTGCCTCTATCTCCTGCTGCGTCACCCGCATGTGCTGGCGCAGGCCTATGCCGAGGTCGATCGCGTCCTGCCGGGCGACACGGTTCCCGAATACAAGCACATCGCCAAATTCGACGTGATCGATCGCGTGCTGAAAGAGACGTTGCGGCTGTGGCCGACGGCGCCGGCTTACATGGTTGCGCCGTACGAGAACACGGTGATCGGCGGCAAATATCGCGTGCACCAGAACCAGCCGGTGACGGTCCTCGCCAACGCTTTGCAGCGCGATCCGAAGGCGTGGCCCGATCCCGATCGCTTCGATATCGACCGCTGGCTGCCGGAAAACGAGAAGAAGCATCATCCGCATTCCTACAAGCCGTTCGGCAACGGCATGCGCGCCTGCATCGGCCGCCAGCTTGCGCTGACCGAGGCGAAACTTGCGATCGCGCTGATCCTCAAAAATTTCGCGCTCAGCGATCCCTACGATTACAAGCTCGATGTCAAACAAACGCTGACGGTGAAACCGGAGGGCTTCCGCATCCATGCGCGCCGGCGGCTGCCGAGCGAGCGCTTCGATGTTGCCGGTGCATCCGCTGCCGAAGCGATCGAAGAGGATTCGGGCGACGTTGTTCTCGCCGACACGGGACGCGCATTCCAGGTGCTGTACGGAACGAGCCTCGGCACATGCCGCGAAATCGCCGAGCAGATCGTCGAGCGCCTGAGCGCCGGCGGCTCCAACGTCGATTCCGGCACGCTCGACGAGCTCGCCGACGGCTTGCCGGAGAAGGGCGCGCTGATCGTCGTCACCGCGACCTATAACGGCAGCGCGCCGGATTCGGCGACGAAGTTCGAGACTGCGATCCGCGGCGGCGAATTCGCCGACATAAAACGGCCCGAGCTCGAATATGCGGTGCTCGGCTGCGGCAACACGCAATGGCAGACGTTCCAGGCCTTTCCAAAGCTCGTCGATGCGACGCTGCGAGACAGCGGCGCGAAAAGCATCGTGCCGCGCGGCGAAGCGGATGCGAGCGGCGATTTCGATGGCGCCATCGAAGCCTGGATGAACAATTTGTGGAAAGTGATCGGCGCCAAGACCGACGAGACGCGCCGGCCGGCACTGACCATCGCGTACGAAAGCGAGGAACGTGCGCGTTCGGCTGTGCTGCCGGAGCTTGCGACGGAACTCTTCGTGCTCGGCAACGACGAGCTCGTGCGCGATCCCGCCGGCTTGTGGGATTTCAAGCTCGAGGCGCCGCGCTCGTCGACGCGGCACGTCACCTTGCAATTGCCGGAAGGCGTGACATACGCGACCGGCGATCATCTCGCCGTCTATGCGCGCAACCGGCCGGACATCGTCGCCAAGATCATCGAGCGGCTCAATCTGAATTCGCACACCGTCGTGACCTTGCAATCGCAGCGCATGCGGCATCTGCCGATCGGTCGGCCGGTGACGATCCGCCATTTGCTCAGCGACTTCATCGAGCTGCAGGACCCGGTCGCGCGCAAGGACATGCGCGAGCTCGTGACCTACACGCAATGTCCGCACACGCGCGGCGAACTGGAGAAATATACGGGCGAGGGCGAAGCCGCCGCCGAGCTTTTCCAGAAGGAGATCACGCAAAAGCGCGTGACGCTCTACGATCTCTTGATGCGCTATCCCGCGCTCGACGTGCCGCTCGAAGCTTTTTTGAGCATGTGCTCGGCGATCCGTCCGCGCTTCTACTCGATCTCGTCGTCACCGCTCACGCTGCCGAACGCTGTCAATCTCACGGTCGGCACATTGGCCGCGCCGGCTTGGTCCGGCGGCGGGCAGTATCAGGGCGTCGCTTCCACTTACATGCAAGGATGCCAGGCCGGCGAGACGGTGCTCGGCTTTGTGCGCCGGCCGAACCCGGCCTTTGCGCCGCCCGCGGATCCGTCCGTGCCAATGATCCTGGTTGGTCCCGGCACCGGCTTTGCGCCGTTCCGCGGCTTTTTGCAGGAGCGCGCCGCGCAGAAGAAGGCGGGAAAGAACGTCGCTAAGTCGCTGCTCTTTTATGGCTGCCGCCATCCCGATCACGACTGGTTCTATCGCGACGAGATGAAGGCGTGGGAAGAGCAGGGCGTTGCCGAGGTGCATGTCGCCTTCTCGACCGCGCCGAAGCCGCACAAATTCGTGCAGGACGCGCTCACATCAGAGCGCGACGCGGTGTGGAACACGCTCGAGAAGGGCGGACCCTTCTATGTCTGCGGCGACGGACGCTTCATGGCGCCTGCCGTGCGCACTGCGCTCATCAAGATTCACATGGAGAAGACGGGATCGAGCTTCGAGAAATCGTCGGAATGGCTCGAAGGCATGGTGCTGTCAGGGCGGTATCACCAGGATACGTTTGGGTGATCACATCCCCGGAGCCATACTGACCTCGCATGTTTGCGAGGTCAGCCTAAGAATGTCGAAGTTGGCAACACCCGACTTCGAGGGCGGCATCCGGGGTCCAGAGCAAATGCGTTCCGCTCTGAATTCTGTCGCGACAATTTTGGCTCTGCGCTTGTTAAGTTCGTTCGAGGGGCGCTGAGTTGCCCGTAGACCCCGGATCGCATTCCGCTTCGCTTCATGCGTCCGGGGACGTGGCCGCCTAAATTTAATCTTCGTTCCGGTTGACTTTCACTGAATATAATCCTAGAAACACGTCGTCCCCGCCCACATGAGGGCCTTTCTAGAGTGGTCTTGGAAGTGCGGGTGGGGAGCGGCGCCTGCGGCGTGGGGTGAACCTGATCCCGTGCCTCGGGAGGCTCTTGCAAACCGGTGACGTACGTCGAAAGACGTGCGGCGCGGAGTAACCCGCCCGTCCGGCACTATGACCGGTCC
>JAFAVH010000384.1 GCA_019242655.1 Methylobacteriaceae bacterium | reverse complement strand
GAACGCGGCTATATCGATGAGGTGATCATGCCGCATTCGACGCGTCGCAGGATCGCCCGCGTGCTCGCCATGCTGCGCCACAAGGAGCTGGAGAATCCGTGGAAGAAGCACGACAATATTCCACTTTAAGCAAAGCTATAACAATTCGGTTTTGAGGCGCATACGTCGTGCAGTCGAGAATTGTCTTTGATCTGCCGTGATCAGCCGATCGCCAGTTTCTGCGGCAAGTGCCAAATACAAGCAGTCATAGATCGCAAGCCCTTGCGTCAATGAGATTCGGCCCGCTGCTTCCGCCAGCGGTTGAGAGGCGATCAACGCTGGAATAGCGATGCGCAGTGCAGGCTGCACCCGCTCAACCGCGATTTTTTCGGTCTCACGGCGTGCCAATCGCTTCCACATCGCGTGGTGAACTTCGAGCAAGATGAAATCAGGGGCGATAAGGTCCGATTCTTCACGAAGCTTCAGGGCACGGGCGCTTCCTTCTTCTTCGAAGAACCATTTCGCTGCAACTGAAGCGTCAACTATCAGGGTCATCGCCGTCACGGAACGCGCGGATCAACGTGACGCTATCGACATCCGATTTTTTGCTCATCGCCCTGATGCGGTCGATCTCGGCCCACGCCTCTTCTTTCGAGGGACGCATCGCGTCGGCGATGATTTCGCGCACCGTTTGTTCCAGCGATTTCCCGTTCCGGGCAGCGCGGGATTTCAACTGCTTGATGACGGCGTCATCGAGGTTGCGGACGAGGATCTGGCCCATTGGATGCCTCTGCTAGCAGGATGCTATCATCCTGCCTATTGAGGTTCAAGGAAGACATTTTGCGCTTCGCTGCCACCCGTCATTGCTCGTGCTGCGTTCTGGTTTAGCGGCTTGCCCTTTCGTCCGCGGCACACGATCTACCTTGCGAGGTCACGCCACGAGACGGTCTTGAGCAACGAAGAGCAGCGCGGGCCGCTTGCCCCCGGCGGCAAAGCGGGTGCGGTTGACGACTTTCTGCAGAGGGTCAACCGCGCGCCGGTATCGCATACCGAAAGCTCGCGCGGGCGGCTGATCTTCGCGCTCGACGCGACGATGAGCCGACAGCCGACCTGGGACCTCGCGCAATCGCTGCAAGGCCGCATGTTCGAGTCGACCTCGGCCCTCGGGGGGCTCGACGTACAGCTCGTCTATTTCCGCGGTTTCGGCGAATGCCGCGCGTCGCGTTTTGTGTCTGGCGGGCAGGGGCTCGCCGCGTTCATGTCGAAAATCGATTGCCGCGGCGGCCACACCCAAATCGGCAAGGTGCTGAGCCACGTCCGCGACGAGGCGAAAGCGGGCCGCGTCGGTGCGCTGGTCTTTGTCGGCGACGCCATGGAAGAGCGGCTCGACGATCTCTGCGCGATCGCCGGCGAACTCGGATTGCTTGGCGTCAAGGCCTTCATGTTTCACGAGGGCGGGAGTGCCGTCGCGGGCAATGCGTTCAAGGAGATTGCGCGCCTGACCGGCGGCGCTTATGCAGCGTTCGACGCCAACGCGCCGGCCCGTCTCGCCGCGCTGCTCGCAGCCGCCGCCGCTTATGCCGCCGGCGGGCGCCTTGCGCTTGAACGCAAAGCCGCTGAGGGTGGCAGCGAAGCGCGTCTCCTCCTGTCGCAAATGCGCTGAAAATCACATGCCGCTGATTGCCGGTTTCCTTCTCTTATTCCTGCTCATCTGGGGATTGCGCGGATTCACGCGCGTGCCGCCGGCGCTCTTGGCGAAACTCATCCGGCGCTTCGGTGGGATTGCCGGCATTGCGATCGGCTTGTTCCTGATCGTGCGCGGCGCCGTCGAAGCGGGCATGGCGGTGCTTGGCGCGGGCCTGTGGCTGCTCGGCTTCTTCAACATGAAGGGACCGGCCGGCTTTCGCTCGGTCGGTAAGGGCCGTAGCTCGTCCGGCATGTCGCGCGTGCGCTCGGCAATGATCGAGATGGAGCTCGATCATGCGACCGGCGCACTTAACGGCATGGTTCTCGCCGGCTCACTCGAAGGACGCGCGCTGAATTCCTTGACGCGCACGCAATGCGAGGCGCTGTGGCAGCTCTGCCGGACGGACGATCCCGATGGCGCGCGGCTATTAGAACCGTATCTCGACCGCCGCTTCCCCGGTTGGAGTGAGACAGGAGAGGCGGATGCCGACGCGCGGCGGAGCCCCGGCGGGGATGGGCGGCCGCGGCGAGCGGGGAAGATGTCGGAGGATGAAGCCTATGAAGTCCTGGGGCTTCGCAAAGGCGCGACGCGCGATGATGTCGCGCGTGCGCACCGGGCGCTCATGAAGAAATTGCATCCCGACCACGGGGGGTCGACCGACCTGGCTGCGCGAGTGAACGAGGCCAAAGAGATACTCCTGCGACGCCATACCTGACCCCACACCTACTCGAACTCAACTCGTCTTCGCGACGCCGGCCAAAACCCTCAGTTCTTTGTCGCAAAGCAGGAGAAGCCCGCCCGCTTGAGCGCTCGGCACGCTGCTTCGGCACTGTCCTCTTCAAGGCCTGCAAAGCGCGCGCGCCATAAAGTTTCGTGACCCTTCTGGATTTTCTCAGTGAAGGCGCGCGCGCGGCCGAGCAGGGCATGGCTCTCGCTTTTTGCGCGGGAGAGCAGCTCCTGTGCTTTGCCTGGTTCCTCCGTGGCGCCGATTTGGATCATCCATCCGGCGTTCTGCGGCCGTCCAAAGCGGAAGGCCGGCTCCTCTTCGGCCGGTGCGCGCAGAACCGGCGTCCGAGCCGCCTCGGCTTTCGCCACTTCTACTCGCGCTTCCGATTTGGCTTTCGCTGGCGCAGGACCGCCGACCCAGCGCGTCGAGGAGGGCGTCGTCGTCAGCCCGGCATTCATCGAGGCGGAGCTCGGACGGCCCGTCGAGCCGTCGAGAATAGCGCGCGGCTTCTGGGCTGCGGCATCGTCCGACGATGGGCGCAGCGTGGCGGAAACGAAGGCTGGCCGCGGCCGCTCCTGTAGCGCCGGCACCGCCGCGACGGACGACGTCGTCGGCGCATAGGCGGAGACGGTTTGCGATTGCGGACGCGGCATCGTCTGGACCGGCTCGAAACGCTCCACAAATTCGTATTCGGATTTAGCCGCCCGCACCGGTTCGGCTTTTACCGGGCGCGGCGATTCGGCCCGCACGGGCTCGGTATGGATTGGTTCGGGCCTCGCCGATTCAGCACGCGCCGGTATCGTGCGCGTCTCGATGCTTCTCTCCTCGCCGGGTTGTTCCGAAATTGTCGCGGCGGTTCGCGAGACCGCCCCGTCCTCGATATGGTCCTCGATAAGGTCCGCCATGATGCGGTCGCGGCTTGCGCCGGAGGTGCCGCCGAGAACGACGCCGACGATCCAGTGCCCGTCACGATGGACAGATGTCAGCAGATTGAAGCCGGATGCACGGGTGTAGCCGGTCTTAATGCCGTCCATGCCCTCGACGCGGCTGAGGAGGTGGTTGTGGTTCGGCATATAGCTGCGGCCGTAGTGAAACGCGCGAGTTGAGAAATAGCGGTAGTAGCGCGGGAAGCGCTCCTGGATGGCGCGCCCAAGGATCGTCAGGTCATGCGCCGTCGTGATCTGCTCGTCGTTCGGCAGGCCTGACGCGTTGGCGTAATTGGTGCGTGTCATGCCGAGCGCGTGGGCTTTGCGCGTCATCAGCTCGGCAAATGTGTCTTCGTCGCCGCCGATCTTCTCGGCGATCGCGACGGCGATGTCGTTGGCGGACTTCGTGACGACCGCCTTGATTGCGTCTTCGACCTCGATCGTCGATCCGGGGCGAAGCCCGAGCTTCGACGGCGCCTGCGCCGCGGCATGGGACGAGACCTCAAGCTCGGAATCCATCCTGAGCTTGCCCTTCTCGAGCTGCTCGAACAGCAGATACAGGGTCATGACCTTCGTCACCGATGCCGGGTGACGGTGCTCGTTCTCATTCCTGGCGTAGAGCGTGCGCCCGGAATTTCCGTCGACGATCATCGCCGCGAAGGCGGGCGAATAGCCGCCGCTAGCGCCGCGGGTATGGCGACCGTAATGGGCGCGATGGGAATGGCGATGCGTACGGTAGGAATGGTGCGCGTGAGAGGCGTAATGACGGTGATAGCCGCGATGGCGGCGCGCGTCAGCGGGGCTGGCCGTCACGCTGATCAGTCCGAGCGCGAGGCCCAGCGCGGCGACGGCCGTCTTGATCAGCCTGCTGCGACCGTTCCCGCCCAGAATTGCCATCGCCGAGTGCCCTCGATCTCGTCTCGGCGCGATCCGCACCGAAACAACACGGTCGAGGAAAATACGCGGTGGTGATTACCCCCAGGTTAAGCACCTACTAACGGAGCCGCTCAAATTAAAGCCTAAATGCTGCGGCGCAAAAAGACCCTTGACAATTTTGTGCGGTGCACCATATTGGCGTCAACAGGCCGGGCAGACCCCCGCATTGGCCTGCCCAGGCCCTCCGGCCAATCCCACTTGGAGGTTACAAGCATGTTCACGAATTTCGAAGAGCTTCAGAAGCTCAGCAAAGAGCAGATGGAAGCCGCGACGGCTGCCGCTGCATCGGTCACCAAAGGCTTTCAGACGATTGCTGCCGAGACGAGCGAGTATTCGAAGCGTTCGCTGGAGAACGGCTCCGCTTATCTCGAAAAGCTCCTGAGCGCCCGCAAGATCGAGGACGCAGTGCAGATCCAGCAGGATTTCGCCAAGACGAGCTACGAAGGCTTCGTTGCGCAGGCGACCCGGATGGGCGAACTCTACGCCACTCTCGCCCGCGAGGCGTTCCGCCCCATTGAGAGCGCCGTCGCCAAGACGCAGGCGGCTGGTCGCTAACTCAGTACGCTCAGCATCCGCTGAGCCCTGATTGGATCGAAGGCCCGGCATTTGCCGGGCCTTTTCTTTTCTGTGGCGCTTCCTTGCTCCTGCCTTGTCTTCGCCGCGAAGCAAAAGAACTCTAAGCATGTGCCAACGGGGCTCTCGTCCTGTGTAGTCGCACCCCTTGGCTCTGTGGCGAGACGGTATATCTCAGGCTGGGAGAACCTGCCGCAGTGAGTGACGAAGCTTTCATCGGTTACCCCTCGATATCCGGCCGACGCCCCTTTCTCGCGCATGAAGCGCAGGGCCGCATGGCTGCGTATGCGGGGGAGCGGCCGAGCCCGCTTGTGGCAGCGAAGGAGCCGCGCCGCGGCAACGATAACGGCAACGGCTCGGGCACCGCCGTCATCACCCGTACGCGGACGCAGACGCGCCGCCCCAACATGTATCGCGTTCTCCTCCTCAACGACGATTACACGCCGATGGAATTCGTCGTGCTGGTGTTGCGACGCTACTTCAACAAAGCCCCGGAAGAGGCAACCCGCATCATGCTCCACGTTCACCATCACGGTGTCGGCGAGTGCGGCGTCTTTACCTATGAGATTGCCGAGACCAAAGTGACGCAGGTGATGGACTACGCGAGAAAGCACCAACACCCCTTGCAATGCATTATGGAAAAGAAGTGAGTCGAACCCCGAGCGTAAGCGCAGCACGTAGACCAGAGCACGAGCCAAAGCAGACGGATACCCGGAGCCAAAATGCCCTCCTTCTCTCGTAATCTCGAACAATCGCTCCATCGTGCGCTTGCGGCCGCCAACGAGCGCCACCACGAATACGCGACGCTCGAACACCTGCTTCTGAGCCTCGTCGACGATACCGATGCGGCCGCGGTCATGCGGGCCTGCTCCGTCGAACTCGACTCGCTGCGCAAGAACCTCCGCGACTATATCGACCAGGAACTCGAGAACCTGGTTACCGACGGCCGCGAGGACGCGAAGCCAACGGCCGGCTTCCAGCGCGTGATCCAGCGCGCGGTGATCCACGTCCAATCGTCGGGCCGCGACGAGGTGACCGGCGCCAACGTGCTCGTCGCGATCTTTGCCGAGCGCGAAAGCCATGCTGCCTATTTCCTGCAAGAGCAGGACATGACGCGCTACGATGCGGTCAATTACATCAGTCACGGCATCGCCAAGCGTCCCGGCCTCTCCGATACGTCGAAGACGCCGCGCGGGGCGGACGACGACAGCGACCGCTCCGACTCCAAGGACGGCAAGGATTCCGATTCAAAGAAAAAGGAAGGCGCGCTCGAAGCTTACTGCGTGAACCTCAATCGCAAAGCGAAGGATGGCCGCATCGACCCGCTGATCGGGCGCGAGGCCGAGGTACAGCGCACGATCCAGGTTCTTTGCCGGCGCCAGAAGAACAACCCGCTGATGGTCGGCGATCCCGGCGTCGGCAAGACCGCCATTGCCGAAGGTCTCGCCCGCAAGATCGTGAAGGGCGAGGTTCCGGAAGTTCTCGCCGGCGCGACGGTGTTTGCGCTCGACATGGGTACGCTTCTCGCCGGTACCCGCTATCGCGGCGATTTCGAAGAACGCCTGAAGCAGGTGATGAAGGAGATCGAGGGTCACAAGAACGCGATCCTCTTCATCGACGAAATCCACACCGTGATCGGTGCCGGCGCCACATCGGGCGGTGCGATGGACGCATCGAACCTCCTGAAGCCCGCGCTCGCGCAAGGAACGCTGCGCTGCATCGGCTCGACGACCTACAAGGAATATCGGCAATATTTCGAGAAAGACCGCGCGCTGGTCCGCCGCTTCCAGAAGATCGACGTGAACGAGCCGTCGGTGCCCGACACGATCGAGATCATGAAAGGCCTCAAGCCCTATTTCGAAGAGTTCCACAAAATCCGCTACACCAACGAGGCGGTGAGGGCGTCGGTGGAATTGTCGGCGCGCTACATCCACGACCGCAAGCTGCCGGATAAAGCCATCGACGTGATCGACGAGACCGGCGCGAGCCAGATGCTCCTACCGGAATCGCGGCGCAAGAAGACGATCGGCATCAAGGAGATCGAGACGACGATTGCCACGATGGCACGCATTCCGCCGAAAACCGTGTCGAAAGATGATGTCGAAGTGCTGCAGCATCTCGACGATACGCTAAAGCGCGTCGTCTATGGGCAGGACAAGGCGATCACCGCGCTCACGTCCGCGATCAAGCTCGCGCGCGCCGGCTTGCGCGATGCCGAAAAGCCGATCGGTTGTTATCTGTTCTCAGGCCCGACCGGCGTCGGTAAGACGGAGGTCGCGCGGCAACTTGCGACAAGTCTCGGCGTGCCGCTGACGCGCTTCGACATGTCCGAGTACATGGAGCGTCACACCGTCTCGCGGTTGATCGGCGCGCCGCCCGGCTATGTCGGCTTCGATCAGGGCGGGCTATTGACCGATGCGGTTGATCAGCATCCCCATTGCGTGCTCTTGCTCGACGAGATCGAGAAAGCTCATCCCGATCTCTACAACATCCTTCTGCAGATCATGGATCATGGGAAGCTGACCGATCACAACGGCAAGCAGATCGATTTCCGCAACGTGATCCTGATCATGACCACCAATGCCGGCGCCGCCGACATGGCGCGCGCCGCCTTCGGCTTCACCCGCTCGAAGCGGGAGGGCGACGATATGGAGGCGATCAACCGGCTGTTCGCGCCGGAATTCCGTAACCGCCTCGACGCCGTCGTGCCCTTCAGCCATCTGCCGACGGAGGTGGTCACGCGCGTCGTCGACAAGTTCATCATGCAGCTCGATGCGCAGCTCTCCGAGCGCAACGTCTCGATCGAGCTGACCGACGAGGCGCGCCGCTGGCTCGTCGAGCACGGCTACGACGAAGCGATGGGTGCGCGGCCGATGGCGCGCATCATCCAGCAGACGATCAAGACGCCGATTGCCGACGAGGTGCTGTTCGGCCGCCTGAAGAATGGCGGCACGGTGCGCGTTGTCGTCACCTCTGACGAGAACGGGACGAAGTCTTTGAGCTTCGTCTTCCCCGAAGGTCCGGTCCTGCCGCGGCCCGAGCGCGACATCGTCGAGGCCGGCAAGAAGCGTGTCCGGCCGGAACCTGAGGTGCGCCGCGCCAAGAACCGCCGCCTGAAGAGTAGCGACGGCGATGCCGGGCCGCCGCCCGAGCCGGAGCAATCAGGCGATGACGACCTGCGGCCGGTGCGCAGCGTTCCCGGCGTGCCCTTGAAGGGCTAGAAGCCAGCGCGCTTGAACTCGTGTAGTCGGTCCGGTTCTGGAGGGCGTTGCTCTTGGAAGAGCCGGATGCTGGCGAGGCGCCGCGGGAACTCGGCGGCCTCACCTCTTGGGAATGGTCCTTCGAAGGGTTACGCCAGGCGCTGACCGGACCGGCATTCTTTGTCGCCATCGCGATGATCGGCGTCGGCGGGCTCGCGCGCGGCGCCGATTTTCCCTTCGGTGCGGCTGTCGCCTCGACCTTTTTGATCTGGGCGGGACCGGCGCAGGTCCTGTTCTTCGGCGGGATAAGCGCGGGCACCGCGCTGCCGGCGATTG
>JAFAVH010000294.1 GCA_019242655.1 Methylobacteriaceae bacterium | reverse complement strand
TCGAGAATTTCGGGGCGCGCTTCGGAAATCGCATCGGCCGCGGCGCGGCGGATACTTTGCGAATCCGGTTTGAAGCCGAGATAGACCAACCGGACATTGATCGTCGCGAACAGGCAAACGAAGCCGAGAACGATGATCCGAATGCGGCCGCGACCCTTATCGAGATCCGTCGAAAACAAGCCTTTGAAGAACCGGTGCGACGAGCGAAGCTGCGGCGGCACGTCAACCGATGCTTCTTCGACGATCGATTTTGTTTCAGGCGCCTGCATTGTCATCGCAGAGCTCCGGGCGTCGCCGTCGAGGACGGCGCATTTTTGCCGCGCGGCGTGTTGGTCGGCTCGCCAAGACCGAGGGTTTCTAGCTTTCGGCCGATCGTGTCGACTCGGACCGACTTGTCGGCAATGGCACTTGCCGAGACGATCTGCGTCAGCGAAAGCGGCTGCAGATCGAGATATTTGGTCGCGAGGTCCTGAACGCGCTCGGGGCGCGCAAGATGCGCCCATTCGGCACGTAGCACGCCAATTGCGTCGCGCTCTGCCTGGATCTCGTGCTTGAGCTTGTTGATCTGCTCGGCGCGATAGATCGTTTCGTACTTGATCGTGTAGGCATAGACGGCGGAGCCAACCAAAGCCACGATCGCAAGAATGTTGAGGATGCGGATCATCGGCGGCCGCTCCTCGCGGGGTCCGGCAACGATGCGAGTTTTTCCAGAGCGATATCAGCCACCTGCACCGGCGCAGTCGTGCGAATGCCGAAGCGCAGTTTCGCCGAGCGCGCGCGTGGATTTGCAGCCGTTTCTACAGCATCGGGCAAGATCGGCTGGTGACCGGGCACGGCAAAAGTCGGCTGCGCGGGTGCGATCTCTCCCGGCAGCAGACGCGAGATTGCACGTCCGCGGCCGGAGCGGGCGGCGAAGAATTGCTTGGCGATACGATCTTCCAGGGAATGGAAGGTCACGACGGCAAGCCGGCCGTCTGCTTTCAGCACGCGCTCAGCGGCCTGCAACGCACGCACGAGCTCGCCGAGCTCATCATTTACTGCGATGCGCAGCGCCTGGAACGTGCGCGTTGCTGGATGAATGTCGGTCGGCTTGTGCGGCACAATGCGCGCGACCAAGTCGGCGAGAGCCTTTGTCGACGTGAATGGCGCCGACTTACGATCGTTGACGATCGCACGCGCGATCTTCCGCGCGAGGCGTTCTTCGCCGTAATGAAAGAGAATATCGGCGAGATGCGCTTCGTCCGCTTCATTGACAAGATCGGCGGCGCTCCTCCCGCATTTTTCCATTCGCATGTCGAGCGGGCCATCGAGTCGAAACGAAAAGCCGCGATCGATTTCGTCGAGCTGCATGGAAGAGACGCCGATATCGAGCACGATGCCGTCGAATGCATCGAATCCGGCGCGTGCGGCGACGTCATCGAGATCGCCGAAGCGCGCATGAACTAAGTGCAGGCGGCTTGCAAACTCGCTTACGAGTGCCGCGCCTGCTGCAATCGCATTCGGATCGCGATCGAGCGCAACAACGCGCGTTCGCTCGATCTCTAAAACGGCACGCGTGTAACCGCCCGCCCCAAACGTCGCATCGAGATAAAGGCCGCCCGGCCTCACCGAGAGCGCCTCAATGGCGCGCTCGCGGAGCACGGGAATGTGTCGAGCCGGTCCGCGAGCAGCGCCTGGAGGAGCGGCGCTGCGGCCCTTGTTCATTCCCGTGCTCCTCGCGGCGCTTGCGCATCGACCGCAGGTCCGGCCGCGGATCGGGTGCCTAGCTCCCTCCGCATCGTGCGCAACCTCTCTTTGGCCTCGGTGAGGTGCGAACGAAAGCGGCTCGGCTCCCAAATTTGAAATTTGTGCCCCAGTCCGACGAAGAGAGCGTCCGTGGAAATCCCCGTATGTCCCTTCGCCGTCTCGCTGAGACTGATCCGCCCCTCCGGATCGACTTTGAGGACCTCGCTCGTGCCCATAAGCGCGGTCGAAAAGACGTCGCGTTCCAAGGAATAGGGCGGATGCATTTCGAGAAGAGTGTCGATCTCCTTCAATAGCGCGTTGCCACCGCAATCGAGTGCCGCCGCATCGAGCGAGGGATGGAGATAGAGGCCGTCGAACCCATCCCGCATGAGAACCGAGCGGAACGGCGCCGGGATTGAGACGCGCCCCTTGGCGTCGAGCCTGTTCAAAAAATGCGAGACGAAACGATCTAAGCCGCCCACCCGAACGCCCACGCGAAAGCAGCACGCAATCCGCC
The DNA here is from genome assembly GCA_019242655.1 of Methylobacteriaceae bacterium. Classification (GTDB taxonomy): domain Bacteria; phylum Pseudomonadota; class Alphaproteobacteria; order Rhizobiales; family Beijerinckiaceae; genus JAFASC01. The sequence goes on along the minus strand of JAFAVH010000294.1, from coordinate 13,563 downwards.
CGGATCGGAGTGTCCCCTAGGCGTGCATCATCGATCGCGTTGAAGGCGGCGATGAGAGGCAGACGCCCGGCAAGAACTCGAAACGGGATGATTTGGGATAGCATGGGAAAGCTTGGGCGTCAAACGGACAGACCGCGTTGCGCACAGCTTCGGCGGCATGGTCGATTAGGCTTTGCTAAGGTTAAGGCCGCGTTGATGAATTGGGCCTCAACGGCGTCTTCTGTCGCGCCGCGGGACAGGTGCCAGCCGGCCTGTAAGCCGGGTTATGTGCGGCGCATGCATACATACATGCATGCGCGCGATGGCCATTCCTCTGGGACGGCCGTTGCCGGCCGCCTCGAGCAACCAACCCGGGCGAGAGCCCGGAGACGGGCCTGGGCCTTCCGGCCCCTCGCCCCTATTCGGCCTTGCTCCCGGTGGGGCTTGCCATGCCGCAGGCGTTGCCGCCCGCGCGGTGCGCTCTTACCGCACCCTTTCACCCTTACCGATGGGCTTTGCAGCCTGCCGGCGGTCTGTTTTCTGTGGCGCTTTCCCTGAGGTCACCCTCGCCGGACGTTATCCGGCACCGTGTCTCCGTGGAGCCCGGACTTTCCTCTGCTTTCGCAGCGGCCATCCGGCCGGCTGGCAGAGCGGGCTTAGGGTCCCGGGCGACGCCGGTCAACCCGCGATGGTGACATCCGTGTGACACCGCGCAGCGTTCTGCGGCGGAGGGATTTACCCCCCTGCCCGAATGCGCCAGTGAAGGTTGACCGTCGGCGGCGCCGACGATTCGCGAGATCTTTATGTTTGGCGCTGCTTCCCAACGCGTGCAGAATCGGCGGGACATCCGCGAGCCCATGATCCACCAGCTCCGGCCGGACAGCCGCATTGGCGTCAACGCGCATCCCTCGCCGAACCACAACGAGCGCAAGGGCAAGCCGGTCGATTCCATCATCCTGCATTACACCGGCATGGAAAGCGCCGACGCCGCGCTCGATCTCCTCTGCGATCCCGTCCACGAGGTCTCGTCGCATTATCTCGTCAGCGCAGATGGCGAAGCGTTCCAGCTCGTGCCTGAGGACCGCCGCGCCTGGCATGCCGGCCGCGGCACTTGGGCCGGCGAAACCGACATGAACGCCCGCTCGGTCGGGATCGAGATGGCCAATGCCGGCCACAAATACGGTGCGCCGCCTTTCGAAGACGCGCAGATCGAGACGGTCATCGCGCTCTGCAAAGATATCGCCGCGCGACATCGCATCTCGCCAAGCCGGATTCTCGGCCATTCCGATATCGCCGTCGGCCGCAAGATCGATCCCGGCGAAATCTTTCCGTGGGACCGCCTGGCGGAAGCGGGCGTCGGACATTGGGTGGAGCCTGCGGCGCTCGGAACCGAAGGGCACTCCCTTCAGCATGACGACAGCGGCTCCGAGGTCGTGGCGCTGCAGAAATCATTGGCCGATTACGGCTACGGCATTGCCGTGACCGGTATCTATGACGACGCGACGGCGATCGTCGTGACGGCGTTTCAGCGCCATTTTCGCCCGGCGCTCGTGCACGGCATCGCCGATCCGTCGACGCGCGACACGCTTGCCCGCCTGATAGCCGCCGCGCCTGCAATTTGAGCGGTTCGCAAGCGGAACCGCTGACGTAACGGCCACGTTCACCGCTTACATCATATGTTTAGTCTGCGCGTGCGTGCGGACGACGGTGAGGATTCATGCTGATCCGCGTCGGATTCGATATCGCCTATTCCTGCCCGCAACCCGTCGCCACGGTGCTCAAGCTCGGCATCGAGCAGGCGCGCGCCAAGGATTTGTTGAAGCCGGACACGATCGTTGTCGAACCGGATGCGCCTTTACGCGAATTCACCGATTGCTTCGGCAATCGCTGCACGCGTCTCACCTCGCCCGCCGGCGTGACGCGTCTTAAGACCGAGACCATCGTCCGCGACAGCGGCGAAGTCGACGAGGTCAATCCGGAGGCGCGCGAAGTGCCGGTCGAGGAGCTGCCGGACGACGCGCTGCGCTACCTCGTCAACAGCCGTTATTGCGAGGTCGACAAGCTCGGAAGTTTCGCCTGGTCGCAATTCGGGACAGTGAAACCCGGCTGGACGCGCGTCCAGGCGATCTTCGATTTCGTGCACAACCATATCGAATTCGGCTATCCGCATGCGCGCGCGACGCGCACCGCTGCGGAAGGTCTGGAGGAGCGGCTCGGCGTTTGCCGCGATTTCACGCATCTCTCGATCGCGCTCTGCCGCGCGATGAACATTCCGGCGCGCTATTGCAACGGCTATCTCGGCGACATCGGCGTGCCGCCGGATCCCGCGCCGATGGATTTCAACGCCTGGACCGAAGTCTATCTCGAGGGGCGCTGGTACACGTTCGATGCGCGCCACAACATACCGCGCATCGGTCGCATCGTCGTCGCGCGGGGGCTCGATGCCGCCGACATTCCGATGATCCATACGTTCGGCGCGCATTGCCTGCAGGAATTCAAGGTGATCTCGGAAGAAGTGACCGAGCAGCAGCAACAGCAAACGGCCTTGCAGTCAAAAGCGGAAATGCAGGCGCAGGCAGAGGCGGCGTAAAACGCGCGCTCATCCACATCCCCGGCCGGAACGCAGTGAGAGCCGGGGTCCAGGCGCCGCGAACATGCCACCTGGATCCCGGATCGCGCGTCGCGCGTCCGGGAAGGTGGCTAACTACGCCGCGACCTTGTAGCTCGCCGGATCGTAGTTGAGGATCGGCGCGAGCCAGCGCTCTACATCCGCAATGCTCATCCCCTTACGCTGCGCATAATCCTCGACCTGATCGCGCTCGACTTTGGCGACGCCGAAATAATGCGCATCCGGATGCGACAGATAAAGCCCCGATACCGATGAGCCGGGCCACATCGCATAAGACTCGGTGAGCTTCACGCCGGTGCGTCCTTCCGCACCGAGCAGACGGAACAGAGTCGCTTTCTCGGTGTGATCGGGCTGCGCGGGATAACCCGGCGCCGGGCGGATGCCGTGATAGTCTTCCGCGATGCGCTGCTCGTTCGTCAATGTTTCGTCAGGTGCGTAACCCCAGAATTCGCGCCGGACCCGCTCGTGCATGCGCTCGGCAAACGCCTCGGCGATGCGGTCGGCAAGGGCCTTGACGAGGATCGAGCGGTAATCGTCATTGTCGCGGGCGAAACGCGCCGAAATCTTTTCTTCTTCCGCGCCTGCCGTGACGACGAAGCCGCCGACATAATCGGGTTTGCCGCTTTCCTGCGGCGCGACGAAATCGGCGAGCGCCAGATTGGCACGTCCTTCGCCGCGCTTCGACAATTGCTGGCGCAACGTAAAGAACGTCGCGAGCTCCTCGCCGCGGGATTCGCCGGTGAACAGCCTGATATCGTCGCCGATCGCATTTGCCGGCCAGAAGCCGATCACCGCCTTTGGATTGAACCAGCGCTCTTCGACAATGCGCGTGAGCATCGCTTGCGCATCGTCATAGAGCTGACGCGCCGCGGCGCCCTGCGTCTCGTCTTCGAGAAGTGCCGGGAAACGGCCCTTCAATTCCCAGGTCTGGAAGAACGGCGTCCAGTCGATATAGGGCACGAGCTCCGCGACGTCATAGGTGCGGAAGACACGCGTGCCCAAAAATGTCGGACGCGGCGGACCATAGCTCGCCCAGTCGATCTTGAACGCGTTCTCGCGCGCGCGCGCCAGCGGCAGACGTTGCTTGTCGGCCTCGGCGCGGCGATGCGCATCGGCGACCTTCGCGTATTCCTTGCGCACCTGCTCGACATATTGCATGCGGATTTCCGGCGAGAGCAGCGCTTGCGCAACGCCGACGGCGCGGCTTGCATCGGTGACATAGACCGCCTGGCCGCGCTCGTAGTTCGGATGAATCTTCACGGCCGTATGTACGCGGCTCGTCGTCGCGCCGCCGATCAAGAGAGGCAGGTCGAAGCCTTCGCGCTCCATTTCGGAGGCAACGAAACACATCTCGTCGAGCGACGGCGTGATCAGGCCGGAGAGGCCGATCGCGTCGACCTTCTCGGCTTTCGCGGTCTCCAGAATCTTCGCCGAAGGAACCATGACGCCGAGATCGATGATCTCGTAATTGTTGCAGCCAAGCACGACGCCGACGATGTTCTTGCCGATATCGTGCACGTCGCCCTTGACGGTCGCCATGAGGATCTTGCCGTTCGACTTGCGCGCGCCGCTCCCTTTCTCGGCCTCGATGAACGGCGTGAGATAAGCGACCGCCTGCTTCATCACGCGCGCGGATTTGACGACCTGGGGCAAGAACATTTTGCCCTGACCGAAGAGATCGCCGACAACGTTCATGCCCGCCATGAGCGGACCTTCGATCACATCGAGCGGTCTCGCCGCGGCGGCGCGGGCTTCTTCGACATCGGCTTCGATATAATCGGTGATGCCGTTGACGAGCGCATGCTCGAGCCGCTTCTCGACGGGATCGCTGCGCCAAGCCTCGTTCTTCGCTTCGCTCTTACCCGCCTGATCGCGGAACTTTTCGGCGATCGCCAGGAGCCGCTCGGTCGCGTCCGGCCGCTTGTTGAGGACGACGTCTTCGCACGCCTCGCGCAGCTCCGGATCGATATTCTCGTAGACGCCGAGCTGGCCGGCATTGACGATGCCCATGTCCATCCCGGCCTTGATCGCGTGCAGGAGGAACACGGTGTGCATCGCCTCGCGCACCGGCTCATTGCCGCGGAACGAGAAGGACAGGTTCGACACGCCGCCGGAAATGTGCACGTGCGCCAGGGTTTCGCGAATCGCACGCGTCGCATCGATGAAGTCGACGCCGTAACTATTGTGCTCGTCGATGCCGGTGGCGATGGCAAAGATGTTCGGGTCGAAGATGATGTCCTCCGGCGCGAACCCCACCTCTTCGGTGAGAATGCGATAGGCGCGCGTGCATATCTCGATCTTGCGCGCGCGCGTGTCTGCTTGGCCCTGCTCGTCGAAGGCCATGACGACGACGGCGGCGCCGTAGCGCATGACGGTCCGCGCGTGATCGATGAACGCCGCCTCGCCTTCCTTCAGTGAGATCGAGTTGACGATCGGCTTACCCTGCACGCATTTCAGGCCCGCTTCGATCACCTCGAATTTCGAGGAATCGACCATGACGGGGACGCGCGCAATGTCCGGTTCCGCCGCGACGAGATGCAGAAATTCCTCCATCGCCTTGGCGGAGTCGAGCAGACCCTCGTCCATGTTGACGTCGATCACCTGCGCGCCATTGGCGACCTGATCGCGCGCCACGTCGAGCGCGGCGGCGAAGTCGCCGTTCTTGATCAGCTTGCGGAATTTCGCCGAGCCGGTGACGTTGGTGCGTTCGCCGACATTGACGAACGGAATGTCCGAGGTCAGCGTGAACGGCTCGAGGCCCGAGAGACGCAGCCGGCGCTCGAACGTGGGCACCTGACGCGGCGCGATACCGGCAACGCGCTGCGCGATCGCATGGATGTGCTCTGGAGTCGTGCCGCAGCAACCACCGACAATGTTGACGAGACCGGAATCGGCGAATTCGCCGATGAGCGAAGCCATGTATTCCGGGCTTTCATCGTAGAGCCCGAACTCGTTCGGCAGCCCGGCATTCGGATAGGCGCAGACCAGCGTGTCGGCGACGCGGGAAATTTCGGCGAGATGCGCACGCATCTCGCGCGCACCGAGCGCACAATTCAAGCCGATCGAAAATGGCTTCGCGTGGCGCAGCGAATGCCAGAACGCTTCCGGCGTTTGGCCGGACAACGTGCGGCCGGAGAGATCCGTGATCGTGCCGGAAATCATCACCGGCAGACGCGTGCCGGTCTCCGCGAAGACTTCCTCGAAGGCGAACACCGCCGCTTTGGCGTTCAGCGTGTCGAAAATCGTCTCGAGCAGGAGGATATCGGCGCCGCCTTCGATGAGGCCGCGCACGGCTTCGGCGTAAGCGCGCCTGAGATCGTCGAAACTGACGGCGCGGAAGCCCGGATTGCTGACATCCGGCGAGATCGACGCGGTGCGATTGGTGGGCCCGAGCGCGCCGGCAACGAAACGGCGGCGGCCATCCTGTTTCTCCGCGAGAGCCGCGGCTTCTTTTGCCAGCCGCGCACCATCGCGATTGAGCTCGTAGACGAGCTCTTCCATGCCGTAATCGGCTTGCGCGATTGCGGTCGACGAAAATGTGTTGGTCGCGACGATGTCGGCGCCCGCCTTGAAATAAGCGAGGTGGATGTCGCGGATCGCGTCCGGCTGCGTCAGAATGAGAAGGTCGTTGTTGCCGCGAACGTCCTGCTTCCAGTCGGCGAAGCGCGTTCCGCGAAACTGCGCTTCGTCGAAGCGCAAGCCCTGGATCATCGTGCCCATCGCGCCGTCGAGCACAAGGATGCGCTCGCGTGCGGCGTCTTCAAGTTCGCGGCGGAGTGAATCAGACATACTCAAGCAGCCTCCGCCGTCGTGCGCGCGCCAGTATTGGGCCGAAGCCCCAGGAGATGGCAGATGGCGTAAACGAGATCGGCACGGTTCATCGTATAGAAGTGGAAATCGGTGACGCCGCGGTCAACAAGACCGAAAACCTGCTCCGCCGCAATCGCCGCGGCGATGAGCCGGCGCGTTGCGGGATCGTCATCGAGTCCGTCGAAGCGCTCCGCCAGCCATTGCGGCACGCTCGCCCCGGCGCGCTTGGCAAAGTTTGCGGTCTGCTTGAAGTTTTGTACCGGCACGATGCCGGGCACGATCGGGATCGTCACGCCGCGATAGCGCGCGCGGTCGAGAAAGCGAAGATAGCAATCGTTCTCGAAGAAGAATTGCGTGATGGCTCGCGTCGCACCCGCGTCGATCTTCGCTTTCAAGACATCGATGTCGTGATCGAGCGACGATGATTCCGGGTGTTTTTCGGGATAGGCGGAGACGGACACTTCGAAATCGCCGATCCGGCGAATGCCGGCAACAAGCTCTGTCGAATTCTGGTAGCCCTGCGGATGCGGGGCAAACGCACTGCCGATGCCGCCTTGCGGATCGCCGCGCAATGCCACGATGTGGCGAACGCCGGCCGCGTGATAGGCGCGCACGACGTCGTCGATTTCATCGCGCGTGGCGGCGACGCAGGTGAGATGCGCGGCCGGTGCAATATCGGTTTCGCGCACGAGACGCTCGACAGTCGCGTGCGTGCGCTCCCGCGTCGAGCCGCCCGCACCGTAGGTGACGGAGACGAAGCGCGGTTGCAGCGGCGCAAGGCGCGCAATCGCCTCCCAGAGGTTCGCCTCCATCTCAGCCGTCTTCGGCGGGAAGAACTCGAAGGAAACGCCGATGTCGCCGCGGGCGCCGCGGCTCGGGAGGGTGGTGAGCGTCATCAGGCAACCTCGCGATGCGTGAATGGGAGAGGATCGGCTTCAATGCGGCGGTCGCGCGCAAGCCACAACGACACCGTTAGTTTCCCGCCTTCGCCCGGCAGCGGCGGCAGGTCGCGATGGTCGGCGAGGTCGAGCTCGGCTTCATCGAGATAAGCGGCGATCTCGTCATGGCCGAAGCCGAGACGCCGATGCGCGTGCGTGTCACGCAGCGCCTCTTCGGTGTGGGGCGCAAAATCGACGACAAGAAGCCGGCCGCCCGGCCGCAACACGCGCGCCGCTTCGCGCAAGGCGCGCGCGGGATCGTCGAGATAGTGCAGCACCTGGTGCAGGACGACGAGGTCGTAGCCATTACGCTCGACCGGCACGGCGTAGATGTCGCCTTGCCGCAATTGCACGTTGCGCAATCCGGCGCGCTCGAGCCGCGCGCGGGCAACGGCGAGCATCGCCGGCGACTGGTCGACGCCTACCGCGCGCTCGGCGAGCGGCGCCAGCAGTTCCAGCATGCGGCCCGTGCCAGTGCCAAGGTCGAGCAGCGCACGAATGGGCGCCGGACCGAGGATGTCGTGCAGCGCGTGTTCCACCCGCTCTTCCGGCACGTGCAGCGCGCGGATGCGGTCCCAGTTCGGGGCCTGGGCCGCGAAGTAGCGCGCCGCCTGATCGGCGCGGGCGCGACGCACTTCGGCCAGCCGCGCCCGGTCGGACACAAGCACGGGGTCCTGCGGATCGAGCCAAGCGGCAACCGAGCGCGGGATTTCGCCGGCGGCACCGCCCGGCGCGGCCAAGAAAAAGGCCCAGCTGCCTTCGCGATGGCGAACGACGAGGCCAGCCTCGACCAGGAGCTTCAGATGGCGGGAAATCCGCGGCTGCGACTGGCCGAGAATGGTGACGAGTTCCGTCACCGTCAGCTCCGCCTCGGAAAGAAGGGCAAGCAGCCGAAGCCGCGTCTCCTCGCCCGCCGCCCCAAGGGCGCCGAGCAGGGCATCGAACGAGAGGCGGGTCTGCTGCATCGAAGGCCTCGAATTAGATATAAAGATATCTTTATGCCGAATTCGAGACGCCGGCAAGCCCATCCTTTCCGAAGCGCTCGCCATCGCTTATATTCAGCGGTGCCGTCTCACGACGGCTATGGCGATAAATGGTCACCGTAATAAGCCTTTCGGACCCGGGGGCGGTACCCGGCGCCTCCACCAGAGCCCGCCAAGTGCGGGCTACGGCGGGGGCGAAATAGGATCGACGAGGGTGTAAAGGGTGCGCTTTTGCCCGGCATGGTTCCGCCGTTATCGGGCCGAACCTATAGTTGCGAATGACAACTATGCTCCGGTGGCTGTCGCCGCGTAATGCGGTGCTGGTAACCGAAATCAAGTCCTAGGGGTTTGCACTCTCAGGCGGGGTTCGGAGGCACCTGGCAACAGAAGCCTCCACTTCTCCGCTCGCAAGCTTTGGCGTACAGTCGCGTTGTCCGCTTCTGAAGGCCGCTCCGGGACATGTCCACCGATCTGATTCGCTATGACCTGCGCGTGCAGGAAGCGCTGCGCGGTGTCGTCCGCCGCGTGCTGACCGACGCCGCCAGGGACGGGATTTCCGGCGAGCATCATTTCTACATCAGCTTCGCCACCCAGGCCGAAGGCGTACGGCTGTCGAGCCGCCTACGCCAGCAATATCCGGAGCGCATGACAATCGTGCTCCAGCACCAGTTCTGGGATTTGACGGTCAGCGAAGACGGTTTCGAAGTCGGGCTGTCGTTCAAGAACATACCCGAGCGGCTGTATGTGCCGTTCGAGGCGCTGATGGAATTTTATGATCCCTCGGTGCAGTTCGGCTTGAAATTCGAGAATGTCGAAGGCGCAGAGGGTGCAGAGAGCGAGCCCTCGAAGTCGGAGCCGAAGCTGCCGGCGGCAAGCGTACCGTCATTGCCGAAGCCGAAGCTCGCCGACAAACGGGGCGACCCCGAAAAAGTGAAGCCGCGCGGCAGCGGCTCCGAGCCGGCCGAGATCAGGCCGCGGCCCCGTGCCGTGAAAACAGAGGAACAGGCGCCGACACCCGCCGGCGGCGGCGACAAGATCGTGTCGATCGACTCTTTCCGGAAAAAGCCGTGAGCGCGGACATCGTCAATTTGCGCCGCGTACGCAAGGCGGCGAAGCGCGACAAAGCGGAAGCGCAAGCCGCGGAAAACCGTATCGCCTTCGGCGTAAGTAGTGCGGAACGCGAGCAGCTAGGCGCGAAAAGGCAGCACGACGAAAAGCATCTCGATCAGCACCGGCTGACGCCGCCAAAATCGTGACGAAGCGCGCTGGCGCGCATGGCGCCGCTGACGCGCATCCGACCGATCTTTCAAAGCATTCGCTCGTAATCGCCGGTCATCGCACCAGCATTTCACTCGAGCGCGCATTTTGGGAAGCGCTGCAAGACATCGCGCGCGAAAGACAGATGTCGATTGCAGCACTCGTCGCCTCTGTCGACGCAGAGCGCGGCAATGCCAATCTCTCTTCGTCCCTGCGCGTGTTCGTGCTCAAGGAGATGGCCCGCCGTGAGAACACGACGGGCCATCCCGATCAAGCAAAAGCGGATTAGGCAGCCCGCACCTTTGTCACGCCCACCGGTGCCGTTTCGTCGGTCGACTCGATATAGCGGCGCCGGATCGGTTTGATGATGAATAGCGCGGACAAAGCTGCGAGGATGTTCAGCGTCACAGCCACGATGAACACGGCCGACCAGCCGTAGCTCGCTGCCAGAATGCTGGCGAGAGGAACAAGCAGCGATGCCGTGCCTTTCGCCGTGTACAGCATTCCGTTGTTCGTGGTTGCGTATTTTACGCCGAACGTGTCGCCCGACGTCGCCGGGAAGAGGCTGTAGATTTCGCCGAACACGCCGAAATAGAGTGCCGAGAACAGCACAAAAACGATCGGCTCCCGCCCATAGTTCGCCAACGTGAACAGCGAGATTGCGCCGATGATGAACGCGATCGCCATCGTGTTCTCGCGCCCGATATTGTCGGAGACCCAGCCAAAGAACGGCCGCCCGAAACCATCGAAGATGCGGTCGAGCGAAATCGCGAAAGTAAGGGCCGCCATCTGAAAACCGACGAGGCTCACGGGCACATCGGCAATCTTGAAATCGTGCGCGATGGGAGCGATCTGCGCTGCTGCCATGAGCCCGCCTGCGGCGACCATGACGAATGTCACGTACATGATCCAGAAAATCGGCGCGCGGATCACCTGCGCCGGCGTGTAGTCGATCTTGGTCTGCGGCACGCGTACGTGGCGCTTCGCAGCCTTCATCGCAACGGTCGGCGGATTGATGAACATCGCGAGGATAAAAACGATGATGCCCTGGGCGATGCCGAAGGTGAAGAATGCCTGCTCGTAGCCGCTCGCCGCGATCATCTTGGCGATCGGCACGACGGTGACGGCGGCGCCTGCTCCGAATCCGGCGGCAGTCGCACCGGCGGCAAGACCGCGGCGATCGGGAAACCACTTCAAAGCATTGCCGACGCAAGTGCCATAGACGGCGCCGGCGCCGATGCCGGCAATAACCGCCGCGGCATAGAGCACGGTCAGCGACGACGCATAGGAATTCAATATCCAGGCGAGCGCGATCATGACGCCGCCGAACATGATCACGATGCGTGGACCGTAGCGATCGACAAACCAGGCCTCGACCGGGACGAGCCAGGTCTCCGTCACGACAAAGATCGAGAAGGCGAGCTGGATCGCGGCGCGGCCCCAATGGTGCCGCGCGTCGATCGGATCGACGAACAAGGTCCAGCCGTACTGCAGGTTGGCGATCATCGCCATGCAGACGATGCCCATCACAAGCTGCAGCCAGCGATAATAGGACAGCTGTGTCCCCGTTGGCCCGGTAGTGCCTTGTATGTTGCTCATCTCGTCCTCCCAGGCGCGCCCTTTTTTTAAGCCCAGGCGCTTGCCGTCCGGTTGCCTTATCCTGCTATTTCAACCTTCAACTCACAAGTCGACTTTAGACGCGCTTTATTCCGCTGCGGCGCGTTTCGGCGCCGGGTCGAGTGCGCCCGCGCCTCTAATGGCTGCGACTTCATTGTCGTTATAGCCAAGCACGTCGCGCAGGATTTCGTCGGTATGCTCGCCGAGCAGCGGTGATCGCGTCACCTCGCTCGGACTTGCCGACAGCTTGATCGGGTTGCCGACCGACAGATATTTGCCGCGCTTCGGATGATCTACCTCGACGACGGTGCCGGTCGCACGCAGCGACTTATCCTCAGCAAGTTCCTTCATCGACAAGATCGGTCCGCAGGGAATGTCCTGTTCGTTGAGGATGTCCATCGCCTCGAACTTGGTCTTTGTCATCGTCCATTGTTCGATGCGTTCGAAAATCTGATTGAGCCGCGGCAAGCGCGCCTTCGGCGTCGCGAAGTCGGAATGAGTCTTCCACTCCGGCTCGCCGATAATGTCGCAGATCGGCTCCCAAACCGGCGCCTGCGTGATGAAGTAGATGTAGGCGTTCGGATCTTTCTCCCAGCCTTTGCACTTCAAGATGCGGCCCGGCTGTCCGCCGCCGGAATCGTTCGCCGCGCGCGGCACTGCATCGTCGAAATCGACACCCTCGCCATATTGGCTGTACTCGGTCAGCGGCCCATGTGCGAGGCGCTGCTGGTCGCGCAGCTTCACGCGGCAGAGATTGAGTACGCCATCCTGCATGGCGGCGGTGACGCGCTGTCCCTCGCCTGTCTGCGTACGATGATAAAGCGCGGTGACGATGCCGAGCGCGAGATGCAGGCCCGTGCCGGAATCGCCAATTTGCGCGCCGGTGACGAGCGGAACGCCGTCACGGAAACCGGTCGTCGAAGCAGAACCGCCGGTGCATTGCGCGACGTTCTCGTAGACCTTGCAATCTTCATATGGTCCGGGACCGAATCCCTTGATCGAGGCGACGATCATCTTCGGATTGATCGCATGGATTTTCTCCCAGGGAAAACCCATGCGGTCGAGCACGCCAGGACCGAAATTCTCGACAAGAACGTCGCAGGTTTGGATGAGGCGCGTCAGCACTTCCTTGCCCTTCGGATTCTTGGTGTCGAGCGTGATCGAACGCTTGTTGTGATTGAGCATCGTAAAATAGAGGCTGTCCGCATCGGGGACGTCGCGCAATTGGCCGCGCGTGATGTCGCCAACACCCGGACGTTCGACCTTGATCACGTCCGCACCGAACCACGCCAGAAGCTGCGTGCAGGTCGGGCCCGATTGCACATGCGTGAAGTCCAAAATCTTCACGCCTTCAAGTGCTTTGGTCATCTCTCATTCCTCCCGCTGTTCTTTGTTATCCCGAATTTTCACTGCGTCGGCTTCTTGCGAATCGCGCTTTGCGGATTGAGATTGCCGATACGGCCACTCTCGCTGCCTGCCGTCGGATCGATCACCGCGTTGATCAGCGTCGGCTTGCCGGAATCCATCGCTTCGTTGACGGCGCGCTTCAACTCGTCCGGCGAGGTCACGTTGACGCCGAGGCCTCCGAACGCCTCGATCATCCGATCGTAACGCGCGCCTTTGACGAACACGGTCGTTGCCGGATCGGAGCCGCCGGCGTTTTTGTCGGTGCCGCGATAGATGCCGTCATTGTTGAACACCACGACGCAGACCGGCAGGTTGTAACGGCAGAGGGTCTCTATCTCCATGCCGGAGAAGCCGAAGGCGCTATCGCCCTCCACGGCGAGGACGGGATTGCCGGTCTCGATCGCTGCCGCGATCGAATAGCCCATGCCGATGCCCATGATGCCCCACGTGCCGACATCGATGCGCTTGCGCGGCTTGTACATGTCGATCACGCCGCGTGCGAGGTCGAGCGTATTCGCGCCCTCATTGACGAGGATCGCGTCCGGACGCTCCTTAATGATCGTCCGCAACACGCCAAGCGCGCCGTGATAGTCCATCGGCGCGTTATTGTTCATCAGCCGCGGCGCCATCTTGGCAACGTTCTCTTCGCGCTTCTTTGCGACGGAAGCGGCCCAATCAGACGGAGCAGCATTCCATTTGCTGCCCATTCCCTCGATCAGCGCCGAGACACAAGAGCCGATATCGCCAACAAGCGGCGCTGATATCTCGACATTCGAGTCCATTTCCTTCGGCTCGATGTCGATCTGAATGAGTTTCTTCGACCCCGGCTCGCCCCAGCTCTTGCCTTTCCCGTGCGACAAAAGCCAATTGAGCCGCGCGCCGATCAGCATGACGACATCGGATTCCTTCAGCACGGTCGAGCGCGCGGCACCGGCGCATTGCG
>JAFAVH010000246.1 GCA_019242655.1 Methylobacteriaceae bacterium | reverse complement strand
AGTCCGTTGATGACGCGGTTCACCTCGCGCTCGTTGCCCGGAATGGTGCGGGAGGAAAAGATCACGCGGTCGCCGGCGGCAAGACTGATCACCGGATGCTCGCCCTCGGCGATGCGGCCCATTGCGGCACGCGGTTCGCCCTGACTGCCCGTCGCAAGCACGACGACACGATAGCGCGCCAGCATGGGATAGCGCTCGAGCGAGAAGAAGTCGCCGATTCCATCGAGATAACCGGTCTCGCGCGCGACCTCGATCGTCCGCTCCATCGAGCGGCCGGCGACAACGACTTCGCGACCTGCGGCGGCGGCCGCCAACGCAACGGCCCGAATACGCGCAACGTTCGACGCAAACGCGGTAACGACGACACGCGCAGGCGCATCGGTGATCAGCGCCCGCAGTGTTTGCGCAACGTCGCTTTCGGACGGGCTCTCGCCTTCGCGGATTATGTTGGTGGAATCGCAGATGAGCGCGAGCACGCCGTGCTCGCCGAGCTCACGCAAACGCCGCTCGTCGGTCGGACGTCCCACGCCCGGCGCATAATCGAGTTTCCAATCGCCGCTGTGGACGGCGAGACCGGCGGGCGTTCGGATGGCCAGCGCGCAGCTCTCCGGAATTGAGTGCGCAACAGCGATAAACTCGATCCCGAATGGCCCGAGCTCGATGCGGCTTCCCTGCGCGACAACGTTTATGTGCACTTTCGGCGCATCAGGTTCGGAAAGACGTCGGGCCTGCAGCAAACCCGCCGCAAAAGGCGTCGCATACAACGGACAGCGCAATCGCGGCCATAGGGCCGCTATCGCGCCGACATGATCTTCGTGCGCATGCGTGATAACGAGGGCAAGCAGATCGGACTGAATTTTCTCGACGAAGGCGACGTCGGGATAAATGAGATCGACGCCCGGCAGATCAGGCCCGGCGAAAGTCATGCCGCAATCGACCATGATCCATTTGCGTCGCCGCGGCGGCCCGAAGCCATAGAGCGCGGCATTCATGCCGATCTCGCCGAGCCCACCAAGCGCGACGAAAACGAATTCGTCGGCTCCGTTCACTGAGCGTGACTCGCAACGTTCATGTGCTCGGGACAACCTGATCTGTCATCGAGCGTGACGGCAGGAAGACATCCCCGGCTTCGATTGCGCGTGCGTTCATGCCGTCACGCAAAATCAGCCGCCCATACGGATCGATCGTTTCGAAAATGCCGGAAATATCAGCATTGCCCAACGCGACCCGGATGGACTGACCGCGTCCGAGCGCGTCTGCGAGCCAACGCGAGCGAATTTCAGCGAAGCCGGAGCCTCTGTTCCAGATTTGCAGCATCTCCTCCATCGCGTCGCTTAGGCGTGGCAGCACGTCTTCGGGTGCATTCAACAAAGTGCCGATCGAAGCAAGGTCGGTCGCTGCATAGGGCAATGTCACGGGATGCGAGCGGCAATTGACGCCGAGACCGGCGACGCATGCCGTCGTGTCGTTTGGCAGACGCGTACTCTCCAAGAGGATACCGGAGAGCTTTGCACCGTCGAACAGAATGTCGTTCGGCCATTTGATGCCGAGGCGAGGATCGTCGCCGAGGACGGCGCGGACTGCCTTTAACAGCGCGAGAGCCGCAACAAAGCCCAACTCCGGCAGGCGCTCAGGTGGCGCTACATCGATCAGCAAGAGCGACGCGTATAAATTGCCCGGCGGCGAGGACCAGCTTCGTCCGCGGCGTCCTCTGCCCTGCTTCTGCTCGCGTGCGACAAGCCATATCCAGCCGGGATCGCCGGCACGTGCAAGATCCATGGCGTCTTCGTTGGTCGAGGCGACGCTGTCGCGAACAATGAGACGATAAGAGGCGGCCTTCGCCGACGCGCCGAGCTCCACGTCGCCTCAGAACAGCGATTGCGCCGCCGAGGTCGCGGCCTCGACGACGGGAGACGGATAAATCCAGAAAATCAGCATCAAGATCGTCGTCACCGCGAGCACAGCCTGCACCGCGGGTGCTGCGCGATCGAAAGGCGCCGCGGGCTCGTCGAAATACATGATCTTGATGATACGCAGATAATAGTAGGCGGCAACGGCGCTGGTGACGACGCCGATCACCGCCAGCACGTAAAGCTTCGCCTGCACGGCTGCAAGAAATACGTACCACTTGGCAAAGAACCCGGCGAGCGGCGGAATGCCCGCAAGCGAAAACATCAGCATCGCGAGGAAGAACGCCATCAACGGTCGCGTGCTTGCGAGGCCCGAGAGATCGGCGACGTTCTCGATGTACTTGCCATTGACGCGCATCGACAGGATCGCGGCGAATGTGCCGAGCGTCATCAAGACGTAGATTGCCATGTAGAGCATGACGCCCTGAACGCCGGCCGGCGTTCCAGCGGCAAGACCGACCAGCGCGAAACCCATATGGCCGATCGAGGAATAAGCCATTAGGCGCTTGAAATTGATCTGACCGATCGCCGCGAATGAGCCAAGCGCCATCGACATGATCGAGATGAAAATGATGATCTGCTGCCATTGCGTCGTGATTGCCGGAAAGGCGGTGATGATGACGCGCACGGTGATCGCGACAGCCGCCACTTTCGGTGCGGCTGCGAAGAACGCGGTGACGGCCGTCGGCGCGCCTTCGTAAACATCGGGCGTCCACATGTGGAACGGCACCGTCGACATCTTGAATGCGAGTCCGACCATGAGGAAAACGAGGCCGAAAACGACTCCAGTCGAGGGAGCCGCGCTGACTGCCGCCGCGATGCCGGGGAAAGTGACAGTGCCGGCGAAGCCATAAAGCAGCGAAGCGCCATAGAGCATCATGCCCGAGGAGAGCGC
>JAFAVH010000206.1 GCA_019242655.1 Methylobacteriaceae bacterium | reverse complement strand
CGTTTATTTGCACGGGGAAGATCGGCTGCAGTTCGAGATGGGTTAGCTCCCCATTCTCCTCGAGCACATGCAACTCATCACACCGCCGCGCCTCCAGCTTGGAGTCGTGCAGGTGGGAGTGAAGACAAGTCGTCTTTTGGGCGCGATACTTGGTCATGGCCACCGCACCCCAAGAACCGGGCGTCGCGTCACTCTCAGGCTGGCGATTTGGGTCGCTGATCGTCCGGTAAAGAACGCGATCTCGCTGTCCGTCTTGCCATCGGCAATCAGGCGCTCGATCCGCTCGCGCTCGGCAGGAGAGAAGCTTTTGCTCACGCCGCCCTCGCATGCGTGACGACATGACGCGGGCGCTTGGGAGCGGCGGGTAAGGTCAGCGGCATCGCCTCCCGCGCCTCGCGCTCGCGGGCCAAGGACTTGGCGATGGCCACCGCCTGGCGGACCTTGATGCAATAATCGCGGTCTTGGTGGCAGTGGCGGGGGAAGCGCGCGAGCGCATCGAGGATCGTGGTGTGGTCGCGCTTGAATCGAGCGCCGATCTCCGGAGAGGAAAATTTCGTCAGCCGCCGCGTGATCGCGATCGCGGCATCGCGCACGCGGACCGTCTCTTGGCGGCGACAGGAGCCGAGCAGCTGGGACAACGGCCGCCCAAACACGCTCGCCGTCGCCGTCTGGATTTCCTGAACGGTGGGGCGGCCTAGCATGCTTGAGCCCCCATCTCCGCGCGCAGCCGCTCGAAGCGATGGCGGGTGTGGTTGGGGTTGGGGGCGCTCATGCGGCGGCTCCGAACATGTCAGGCGACCGGAGCGCATCGACGATGCGCCGACACGCCGTTTCGAAATGCGCGGGATCGATTTCGACGCCGATGAAGGGGCGGCCGGTGCGTGCGCATGCCACGCCTGTCGAGCCCGACCCCATAAAGGGATCCAGCACGACCCCGCGTGTCCATGCGAGCATCGCGAGCATGAGTTGAACGGGCTTTTCGGTCTGATGATGCTCGTTGCCGGTGCGCGGCGCGCGGATGACGTCGCTCGGGCGCCCCGATGGGAAATCGTGCTGCGGGCCGGGGTAGAAGAGCGCGATTTCCGTCTGCCGAGCATGCTCATGCTCGAGATTGCCCATCGACCAGTTGTTCTTGACCCAGGTGACGCACGATCGCGGCTTCGGAACGCGCCCCAAGCTGTCCCAGCGGCAGAAGATGTAGCTGGAATGTGCCGGCGCTAAGCCGCAGGCCCAGAGCAGGAGTTCGTCGTCGCCATCATTGGCGATGGGCGCGTGCCGCTCGGCCCGGTAATTCGAGCAGAAGGCCATACCATAGGGAGGATCGCTAAGCACGGCTCCGATGCCCCCCCCCAAGGCGGGAACGACATCGCGAGCGTCGCCGAGGTAAAGCGTCGCCGCGCCGATATGCTCGACGCGCGTCATGCTGCGCACCTCGCGGCCACCGAATACCGAGCCTGCTCAATCCATTCTTGGACACCCGGCAGATCTCGGAAGATGAGCGGGAAGGCTTCGCGAGCCTTCGCGATGTCGCCCCGCTCAAGTGCGATGACGACTTCCGCGATGAGGTCTTGCTCGATCGATGTCTCGACATCGACCTCATCGATCTCGGCTTCATAGCCGCAGGCGGGGCACCCGTTCATGCCGCCACCCGACGATGCTCAGGGGCGAGCATGAAAGGACTAACCAAAGTCTCGAGGCCGGGATGGGCGAGCGAGGTGATGAAGCTCGGATCGGTCGGGCCGCCGAAGCGCCACTCGATCTCATCTTTGCCGAAGAGCAAGAGCGCGTCAGATATGAGGCGCATTTGGAAGCCTACGGCGAGTGGCGCGCCGGAATAGTCGACCTCCAGCGCAATGGCGCCGCTCTCGAAGCCTTGTCCCGCTTGACGATAGGCCGATGCTTCGCAGATCGCGCCGAGATCGAGGCGGATATCGCGATCCTTGACGCTCGATACGGTGGCGACAAGGTCGAGGTCTGTAAGTAGTTCGTTCGCCCGAGCCTTCAGCGTTCGCGTCGTGGGGATCGTGAATTGTGGCGCGTAATCCGGGAACTGACCGTTGATCAGCCCGGAGGTGATCCGATAGGCGCCGAACTCGACTTGCACCCCGCGGGCATCGAAGGTGAAGCGGGCGTTCGCCTCTTCGGTGATCGTCGCGAGGATGAGCGACACAAGCCGCTTTGGAAGGATCGCCTGCGCATGGATGCGGTTGCCGTCCATCGCCGACGCATGGATGCGGTTGCCGTCCATCGCGACGAACGCCGGGCCGTGCCCGCCATCATGCATATAGACGCCGCCGAGATAGGGGCGCTTCAGATCGTCCAGCACGGCATCGGTGGTGGCGTGAAATCCGGCGACGACGTCCGCTGCCGCCATGTTGATGTGCTCGTCTGCGACAATCTCGCGAACCGGAAGCGCTTCATCTTCGCTGCCGCGCATCACCATGCGCGAGCGGCCCGAGGTGACAATCGTGCCGCCATCACCGAGCTTCATGGTGACGGTGCTGCCGGCGAACCGCTCGACGGCAGCGAGTAGAGGCTTGGCCGCAATAAAGAACGTGCCGCGACCTTCGCAAACTAGGGTCGCGACGATTGCTGCTTCGA
>JAFAVH010000052.1 GCA_019242655.1 Methylobacteriaceae bacterium | reverse complement strand
ACGGGAATGCTTGCGGAAACCGCAAGCGAAGTCGAATTCATCTGGTCGAGCAAACTCGATTGGAACTACATCAACCGGGCTCGCCCGGATGTCGTCCTTTACGAGATTGTCGAGCGGTTCATGACGGTTGTGCCGAAGGACAATTTGAGCCTGCGCCTTAACGACTCCTTCCAGGGCCTGCGGGCAAAATGGCTGCAACGCAGAGCAGAGAAACGCGCTGCCCGCCGCGCAAAGCTCCCATGAAATAAGCAGGCTTGAGCCAGCCAAAGAATCAGGCTTTTGCTGACAAGGCAAGCAAGGACCCTTTGGACCCATGACCTCACCGCTCTTGCGTGCGGAGCAATTTTGCCGACGGTTCGGATTGCGTGTGCCGATCCTGCTCGCGCCGATGGCCGGAGCATGCCCGGCATCCTTGTCGATCGCCGTCGCCAAGGCCGGAGGGATGGGGGCGGCCGGCGCGCTCCTGATGTCACCGGCAGCGATCGCCTCTTGGATGAAGGAGTTTCGGTCCTCCTCGAACGGCGCGGTGCAGGTCAATGTGTGGATTCCCGATCCGCCGCCGAAGCGCGATGCCGGGCATGAAGCGAAAGTCCGCGAATTCCTCGGCCGCTTCGGCCCTGAAGTCGCGGAAAATGCCGGAGACGCGACGCCGCCCGATTTCGCCGCGCAATGCGAGGCGCTGCTCGCGGCCGGACCTGCGGCCGTCTCCTCGATCATGGGCGTCTACCCACCAGAATTTGTCGCGCGGCTGAAAGAGCGCGGGATCGCGTGGTTTGCGACAGTGAGCACCGTCGCCGAGGCGCTTGCGGCGGAAGCAGCGGGCGCGGACGTCATCGTCGCCCAGGGCGCGGAGGCGGGTGGACATCGCGGCGCGTTCGACGCTGCGGAAGCCGAGCGCCGCGCGGTCGGCTTATTCGCGCTCCTCCCGGCTGTAGTCGACGCGGTGCGAGCGCCCGTGGTCGCGACGGGCGGCATCGGCGATGGGCGCGGGGTCGCGGCTGCTCTGGCGCTTGGCGCGAGCGCCGCGCAGATCGGCACCGCATTCTTGCGCTGCCCGGAGGCGAAAACCGCCCCCGCCTGGGCCGACGCGCTGGCACGCACGAGGCCGGAGGACACCGTGATCTCGCGCGCGTTCAGCGGGCGTCCGGGACGTTCGATCGCCACCGAATACGCGCTCCTTGCCTTGTCGCCCGATGCGCCGGCCCCCGCGCCCTACCCGGTGCAGCGCGGCCTGACGGCGGCAATGCGCGAGGCAGCGACGAAAGCAGGCGACGTAGAGCGCATGCAGGCCTGGGCCGGTCAGTCGGCGGCGATGGCGCGCGCCGAGCCGGCGGACGAGGTTGTCGGCCAGCTTTGGGAAGACGCGCGCAAGCTGCTCGCCTGATACAAAGCGCGGATGAACGATGATGATCCGGGCGCGGAACTCGCCGACATCGAGGAGCGCATCGAGCACCTGCGCGACACGATCGAAAGCTGCCGCAAGGCCATGCTGCTGTCGCGCGGCGCAATCATCGCCGGGAGCGTCCTCTTTGTTGCAAACTTGATCGGAGTCATTGCGCCAAGTCTTCTGCTCGGCCTCTTATCGTTCACCGCGATCGTTGCCGGGATCGTCTGGCTCGGCGCCAACAAGAGCTCGCGTGAAGAGGCGCTCGCCGCGCTCAAACTTGCGCAATCGCATTGGCGGACCGCAACCGACCAGATCGAGATGTCAACGATCGGCGAATAGCCGCGGGATTCAGCTCACCGGCGATTTAAATCTTGGGCGATATGGACGACTGCTTTTTCCGCGACCATGAGAGTCGGAATGTTGGTGTTGGCGCGCGGGATGACCGGCATCACCGACGCATCGGCGACATACAGGCCCTCGATCCCGCGCACGCGCAATTCGGGATCGACGACGCTGCCGATCGCGCAGGTGCCAACCGGATGAAACATCGGTGTTGCCGAGGCAAGCACGCATTCGTCAAAGGCTTTATCGCTGCGCAAATCGGTGAGGAAGCGGCCGCG
>JAFAVH010000369.1 GCA_019242655.1 Methylobacteriaceae bacterium | reverse complement strand
AGAAGCGCATATGGGCCGCTCGATCATCTCGGCGCTCGACGCGGGCTTCAAACGCGCCTTTGCGACGATCGTCGACTCCAACGTGACGATGTTCGTCGCCGCGGCGATCCTGTACTTCCTCGGCTCAGGGCCGGTCCGCGGTTTCGCCGTCTCGCTCGCGCTCGGCATCCTGACGACAATCATTACGGCAGTCACGATGACGCGCATGATGATTGCGGTCTGGTATCGCTACGCGCGTCCGACCCGGCTTCCGATTTGAGTAATCGAAGATGAAACTCCTGCGTCTCGCCCCGGAGAACACGAAATTCGGCTTCATGCGCTTCCGGCGCGTGAGTTATCCGTTCTCGGCCTTTCTCTCGATCGTCTCGGTCGCGCTTTTTCTGACCGTCGGTATGAATTTCGGCATCGATTTCGCCGGCGGCACGCTGATGGAATTGCGCGCGAAATCAGGCACCGCCGATCTCGCGCAACTGCGCGGGGCTGCCGAGCATCTCGGCCTCGGCGATGTCGAAGTGCAGGGTTTTGGCAATGCGTCCGACGTGACGCTGCGCTTCGGCCTGCAGGCGGGCGGCGACGCGGCGCAGCAGGCGGCGGTCGAGAAGGTGCGTCACGCTGTCGAGGGCGGCTACGAAATTCGACGCACGGAAGTCGTCGGCCCACGCGTCTCCGGCGAACTCGTGCAATCCGGTACGCTCGGGGTGGTCGTCTCGATCATCGCGGTTTTGAGCTACCTCTGGTTCCGCTTCGAATGGCAATTCGCCGTTGGCGCGGTCATCGCGACCATGCATGACCTATTGCTGACCGTCGGTTTCTTCTCGATCACCCAGCTCGAATTCAACACGACGTCGATCGCCGCCATTCTGACAATCGTCGGCTATTCGCTCAACGAAACGGTCGTGGTGCTCGACCGCATCCGCGAGATGATCCGCAAGTATAAGCGCATGTCGACCGCCGACATCATCGATCTTTCCGTCAATGCGGTGCTACCGCGCACGATCATGACGGCGACGACAGTGTTTCTTGCGCTCCTGTCGCTCGTCGTTTTCGGCGGTCAGGTCATCCGCTCGTTCTCGCTGGCGATGATGTGGGGTATTTTCGTCGCGACTTATTCCTCGGTATTCATCTGCTCGCCGATGCTGATCTATCTCGGTTTGCGCAGTGACAGCGTCGAACCGGCGCCGGCGCCGGAGGAGAAGGTCGAGGCGAAGCCGCGCGCCAAGGTGGCCTAAGGCTGACATGGCGGGCGAGCGCGCGGCCGGCTTTATTCCGGGCGCGCATCCGATCGACGCTTATGGTGTGGGCGGCTTCAGTTTCGCCGGCATGTCGCACCGCGGCTCGATCCTCGCACTGCCGTCGGGCATTCGCGCCTGGGATGTTGCCGATCCGTTGCGGATCGATGCGGCATCGCTCGCGCCGGTTTTCGATGAGGCTGAAGGCGCCATCGAGCATCTTCTCGTCGGCACGGGCACGCATTTCGTGCCCATGGCGGCTGCTTTGCGCAGAGCCTTGCGCGCGCGTGGCATTGTCGGTGAACCGATGGCAACGGGCGCGGCGGCGCGCACGTACAACATTCTGCTCGGGGAGAAGCGGCGCGTCGCGGCGGCTTTGATTGCCGCGCCATGATGGCGGCGCAAGGCGGAGAGGGATCGCGCGCAGCATCGCTCGCGCAACATTACGACTATTGCAACACGCTCGTGCACGCGCACGATCGCGACCGCTGGCTCGCCACTCTGTTCGCGCCAGCTGAAACGCGCCCACACCTGCATGCGCTTTACGCGTTCAACGTAGAGATCGCGCGAATTCGCGATGTCGTGTCCGACCCGATGCCGGGCGAAATCCGCATGCAATGGTGGACCGACGCGCTGGAAGACGCGGCGCGGGGCGACGTTCGGGCGCATCCCGTCGCCGATGCGTTTCTCGATACGGTCGCAAAGCATGAGTTGCTGCGCACGGATTTTGCGGCCCTGATCGAGGCGCGCCGCTTCGACCTCTATGACGACCCGATGCCGGACATGCCGGCGCTCATCGCCTATTGCGACGCGACCTCGTCCTGTCTTTTCCGCGCCGCGGCACAGATTCTATCGGGCGAGAGAGCCGAAAAAGCAGCCCACGCCGCCGGGATTGCCTATGCGCTCACTGGCCTCATTCGCGCACTGCCAGCGCATGCCTCGCGCGGGCAATGCTTCGTGCCCGTCAACCTCTTAGCAAGGCTCGGAACATCTCCGGCAGATGTGATTTCGGGGCAGGACACATCGACAATTCGCGCTGCCCTTGCGGAACTTCGAACCATCGCCCGAAACCACCTCATGCAGGCCGAGGCGTTGGCGGCCTCAGTGCCGAAGGCGAGGCGTCCCGCGTTTCTCCCGCTGGCGATCGCGGCCGTCTATCTGCACGCGATGGAACGGTCCGGCTACAATCCGTTTGCCGTGGCCGAGGTCTCGCAATGGCGTCGCCAGTGGCATCTCTGGCGCGCGAGTCGGCGGACATGACACAAACGGCCCCCTTCAGCGCTGCAGGATCTACATTTCTGACCAGGTTGTTGCCTATTCGTTAGGCAGAGAGTTGCCGCCCCGACACAGCTTGGCAATAGCGTGGCCAAGATAAGGAACTGCACGATCTTTTTGCTGCGTGAGCGGTTATTCTGGCGCAAACAAGCTGAGCAATAGCTCTTTCGAAGCGAGGGGTACTATGATCCGCAAAATTCTCCTGGCGTCGGTCGCCGCGGCTACCGTCACGGGTTCCGCGCTCGCCGCCGACCTTCCGTCGCGCAAGGCGCCGCCCCCGGCGTTCGTTCCGCCCCCGGTCTGGACGTGGACCGGCCTTTACATCGGCGTGAACGGCGGCGGCATCTGGAACAATTCCAGGAATTTCGTCACCAACGCGACGGATTTCGGTGCAACGGGCACGCCGGTTATTTCGGCGGCTGCCGCACTCGCCGCAAACAACATCATTCCCGTCAACAACAGGACGCAGTTCCTGGCGGGCGGCACTTGGGGCTATAACTGGCAGTGGAACCAATGGGTGGTCGGCACGGAAAGCGACTTCCAGGGCGTGTTCGGCTGCAACAACAACAATAATAATAACGGCAATTTCGGCTTCTTCGGTAACAACAACAATAACAATTGCGGTGGGACCGCGATCGGCGTGGCTCCGGTTGCCGGAGCTCCTTTTTCCGTCCTGAATCAACAGACTATCACGCGCAGCCTCGACTACCTCAGCACTTCGCGCGTGAGGGCCGGCTTCCTCGTCACTCCCTCGCTGCTCGTATACGCCACAGGCGGCGTGGCGATCGGGCGCGTGCACGTGAACAGCTTGCTCACCAACACCTTCGTTGGTCCAACGCCGGCCGGATTCTTCCCAGGAATCAGCACCGCGAACTATTCTCAGCTTAAGGCAGGCTTCGTAGCAGGCGGTGGCCTCGAGTGGATGTTCTTCAAGGACTGGTCGGTCAAGGCGGAGGCAATGTACTACGATCTCGGCCGCAGCACTCTGAACCAGCAAGTGCAGCTGATAGCGTCAGCCGGCCCTCCGGGACTTTTGCTCTCCAACACCGGCACGCAGACCAGCTGGCGCAATACCGGCGTCATCGCCCGCGCCGGCCTCAACTACCACATCCATTGGTTTGACGCGGCGCCGGTTGTCGCGCGCTACTGATCAGACCTGATCGTCAAGGAAATGCCCGGCCGCGTGCCGGGCATTTTCTTTTATTCGGCCGCGGTGCGTTGCGGGCCCGACATCCACGCCGCGAGATCGTGCGCAGCCCGCGCGCTGAGCGCGCGCTTTTTCGCAATCGCCTTTTCCGGCCCGCGCAGCTTGCGGCCGCTTCCGGCTTTCGGCGCTGACGCCAGCGGCGGAAATAAACCGAAATTGACATTCATCGGCTGAAACGAGCGCGGGCCGGCGTCGATCGTCTCGATATGTCCGCCTGTGATATGGCCGATCAGCGCTCCGAGCGCGGTTGTCGCGGGCAGCGGTGCAAGCATTTCGCCATGGCGCTCCGCCGCAGCCAAGCGCCCCGCCATCAGGCCGATCGCCGCGCTCTCAACGTAGCCTTCGCACCCGGTGATCTGCCCGGCAAAACGCAAGCGCGGCTGCACCCTTAGCCGCAGTTGCTCATCAAGCAGTTTAGGCGCGTTCAGAAATGTGTTACGATGCAAACCGCCGAGCCGCGCAAACTCGGCATTCTCCAGCCCGGGAATCATGCGCAGCACGTCCTTCTGGGCGCCGTGCTTCAGCTTCGTCTGGAATCCGACGACGTTGTAGAGCGTGCCGAGCGCATTGTCCTGGCGCAATTGCACGACTGCATAAGGCTTACGATCGGGCGCATGCGGATTGGTGAGCCCAAATGGTTTCATCGGTCCATGGCGCAGCGTTTCGCGACCGCGCGCCGCCATGATCTCGATCGGAAGGCAGCCGTCGAAATACGGCGTGGCCTTCTCTTGCGCTGACTGCCCGAGGCTGTCCGCGCGTTCGAACGCACGAAATTCCGCCATCTCGGCCGCGAGCAGAGCATCGATAAATCCGTCGTATTGCTCGCGCGAGAGCGGGCAATTGATGTAGTCGGCGCCTGTCCCGCCCGGGCCGGCCTTGTCATAGCGCGACTGGAACCAGGCTTTGTTCATGTCGATCGTCTCGCGATGGATGATCGGCGCGATCGCGTCGAAAAAGGCGAGCTCGGTTTCGCCGGTAAGCGCCTGAACGGCGTGCGCCAAAGCCGGCGATGTCAGCGGGCCGGTGGCGATGATCACGCTGTCCCAATCCGGCGGTGGGAGTCCGTCAATCTCCTCGCGGAGAATGTCGATCAGCGGTTCGGCAGCGATCGCCGCGGTGGCGGCAGCGGCAAACCCTTCGCGGTCGACCGCAAGTGCGCCGCCGGCCGGCACCTGATTGGCGTCGGCGCATCGCATGATCAGCGAACCGAGCGCGCGCATCTCGCGATGCAAGATGCCGACGGCGTTCGTCGCCGCATCGTCGGAGCGGAACGAATTGGAACAGACGAGTTCTGCGAACTTATCGGTCTGATGCGCCTCGGTGGCGCGCACCGGCCGCATCTCATGCAATGTAACGGGCACGCCGGCACGAGCGATCTGCCAAGCCGCCTCCGAGCCGGCAAGGCCGCCGCCGATCACGTGTACGGGGTTCATCCGCCGCTCTTACCGGCTCTCGCCCACCTGCTCAAATGAAAGCGCCCGCCGGGGGAGGAACCGGCGGGCGCTTCAACACACATGCAGACGGGGAAGGCTGCATGCGGCGAACTCAGGAATGCGCCTCAGGCGCGCGCGGCTTTCCGCGTCACAAATTCGATATCGGCGCGAGAAATGCCGAGGTCGTGAAGCTCACGATCGGACAGCTGTGAAAGCTCGCGCACGGCGGCGCGCTGACGGCGCCAGTCCTGGATTCTGTGGGTGATGTCTCTGATGGTCATCGACCGCTCCTTTGCTGAAGCCGGCCGGGGCGAATGTGCCCGAGTCGGTGTTTGCTGCAGTCGCGAAGATAAGCACAATGCGAGAACGGAGAAGCCAGCTGCGCCATAGGGCAGCTATGCGAAAAGCGCATGCAGCAGTAGGTTTCCGTTAGGCTGTCGTAAAGAAATCAGCCAGATAGATGCCTCTCTATGCAGTAAAATGCATGGCTTGCGAGCTTGCTGCAAAATTTTGCCGCTGTCGGAGACTTTTGCGGATGCGAGGAGCTATCCTTCATCCTCACCGCACGATTGGAGGCAGGCCTTGTTTTCATTGGGCGATCTGGAGCACGCGCACCGCCAGGTGCAAACGGCCTTCGCGCCCACGGCCCAATATCGTTGGCCGCTACTTTGCGATAGGGTGGGCACCGAGGTCTGGGTCAAGCACGAGAACCATACGCCCATCGGCTCCTTCAAAGTGCGCGGCGGCCTGGTCTATGTCGGGCGGCTAGCGCGAGAAGCCACCGCGCCGAACGGAGTCATCTCGGCAACACGCGGCAATCACGGCCAGTCGCTCGCCTATGCCGGACGACGGTTGGGGGTCCCGGTCACGATCGTCGTCCCAAACGGCAACAGCACCGAGAAGAATGCCGCGATGCGCGCACTCGGCGCGCGGCTCATCGAACATGGCGCCGATTTCGACGAGGCGCGACTCGAAGCGGCGCGTCTTGCAGAAGCAGAAGGCCTGCTGTTCACGCCGACTTTTCATCCCGACCTCGTCTGCGGTGTCGCCACCTGGGCGCTGGAGCTTTTCCGCGCCACCTCCGATCTCGATGCGCTCTATGTGCCGATCGGTCTTGGCTCGAGCATCTGCGGCGCGATCCGCGTGCGTGATCTTCTTGGGGCTCGCACCGAGATCGTCGGC
This sequence comes from Methylobacteriaceae bacterium, assembly GCA_019242655.1. Taxonomy (GTDB): domain Bacteria; phylum Pseudomonadota; class Alphaproteobacteria; order Rhizobiales; family Beijerinckiaceae; genus JAFASC01. Next base: position 5,928 of record JAFAVH010000369.1, on the reverse strand, counting down.
GTGCAAAGCGCCGAGGCCGCGGTCTATGCGCAATCGCTTGAGGCCGGCCACGCCGTCGAATTGGAGAGCGCCGATACCAATGCCGACGGCCTAGCGGTACGCATCTGCGATCCCGACGCGCTGACGATGATCAAGCGGGGTGTGTCGCGCATCGTGACGGTAAGCGACGAAGAGGTGGCGAACGCGATCCGCATCTATTGGACCGACACGCATAATCTCGCGGAGGGCGCCGGCGCAGCCGCACTCGCTGCCTTGATGCAGGAGCGCGTGACCGTAGCGGGCCGGCGGGTAGGGGTGCTGCTCAGCGGCGGCAATATCGATCTGGCGCTGTTTAGGGAATGGGTACTGGGCTAGCGCAGCGTCTGCTCGCTTTGTGATTACTCCGCTGCCTGCACTTGCTTTGCCGGCCGCCGCTGCAGCGTCTCACGCAGAAAACGCCCGGTATGGCTCTTCGGCGATTTCACGATGTCTTCCGGTGTCCCCGCGGCGACGATCTCGCCGCCGCCGTCACCGCCTTCCGGACCCATGTCGATGACCCAGTCCGCAGTCTTGATCACTTCGAGATTGTGCTCGATGACGACAACGGAATTACCTTGCTCGACCAATTGATGCAGCACCTCGAGCAGCTTCGCCACGTCGTGGAAATGCAGTCCCGTCGTCGGCTCATCTAAAATATAGAGCGTGCGTCCTGTAGAACGACGCGACAATTCCTTGGCGAGCTTCACGCGCTGCGCCTCGCCGCCGGATAATGTCGTCGCCTGCTGGCCGACTTTAATGTAGCCCAAACCGACGCGCGATAGCGTCTCCATTTTTTCGCGGATCGACGGCACCGCCTTGAATAAGCTGCCAGCTTCTTCGACCGTCATGTCGAGCACGTCGGCGATCGATTTCTCGCGATATTTCACTTCAAGCGTTTCACGGTCATAACGCTTGCCGTGACAGACGTCGCACGTGACGTAGACGTCGGGCAGAAAGTGCATCTCGATCTTGATGAGGCCGTCGCCCTGACATGCTTCGCACCGGCCGCCTTTCACGTTGAAAGAAAAACGTCCGGGCGCGTAACCGCGCGCCTTTGCTTCGGGCAGGCCCGCGAACCATTCGCGGATCGGCGTGAACGCGCCGGTATAGGTCGCTGGATTGGAACGCGGCGTGCGGCCGATTGGCGACTGATCGATATCGATCACCTTGTCGAGATGTTCGAGCCCCTCGAGGCGATCGTGTGGGGCAGGATGCTCCAGCGCGCCGCTGAGCCGTCTTGCCACGGCTTTGTAAAGTGTATCGACAACCAGCGTCGATTTACCGCCGCCGGATACGCCGGTGATGCAGGTGAATACACCGAGCGGAATTTCTGTAGTGACGTTCTTCAGATTGTTGCCGCGCGCGCCGACGAGCTTCAGCTTGCGGCCGGGTTGCGACTTACGCCGTTTGCCGGGCACACGCACCTGCCGCACGCCGGTGAGATATTGGCCGGTGAGCGAATCCGAGTCCGCCATGATGTCGGCGGGCGTGCCTTCCGCGACAATCTCGCCGCCGTGAATGCCGGCTCCCGGACCGACGTCGACCACGTGATCGGCGGTGAGGATCGCATCCTCATCGTGTTCGACGACGATAACTGTGTTGCCGAGGTCCCGCAGCCGCCGCAGTGTCTCCAGAAGCCGCGCATTGTCGCGTTGATGCAAACCGATTGAGGGTTCGTCGAGCACGTAGAGTACGCCGGTCAGCCCGGAGCCGATCTGCGATGCCAGGCGAATGCGCTGGCTTTCGCCGCCGGACAATGTGCCGGAGCCGCGCGACAGCGTCAGATATTCGAGGCCGACATCGACGAGGAACGCGAGGCGTTCGCGGATTTCTTTCAAAATGCGTGCGGCGATCTCATTCCGCTTGGCGTCAAGGCGATCGGGCAGGGCGGTGAACCAGTCTGCCGCGGCTTTCACCGAGAGATCGGACACTTCGCCGATATGTTGGCCGCCGACTTTCACCGCGAGCGCCTCCGGCTTCAGGCGATAGCCCTTGCACGCCGTGCAAGGCGTCGCCGCCATGTAGCGGCCGATCTCTTCGCGCGCCCACTCGCTCTCGGTCTCGAGATAACGCCGCTCGAGATTCCTGACGACGCCCTCGAACGGCTTCTTCACGTCGTAAGCGCGTAGACCGTCGTCGTAAGAAAAGCGGATCGGATCCTCGTCCGAACCATAGAGGATAACGTCCTGCGCCTTTTTCGGCAGGTTCTCGAACGGCGCATCCATCCGGAACTTGTAGTGCTTACCGAGCGCCTCGAGCGTCTGCTGATAATAAGGCGAGGTCGATCGCGCCCACGGCGCGATCGCGCCTTTGCGCAACGTCAGCTTTGTGTTGGGGACGACGAGATCGGCGTCGACTTTTTGTTCTGAGCCAAGCCCCCCGCAAACGGGACATGCGCCAAAAGGATTGTTGAAGGAAAAGAGCCGTGGCTCGATCTCGGGGATTGTAAATCCGGAGACGGGGCAGGCGAATTTTGAAGAGAAGGTGATGCGGCGAGCGGCGGCACTCTTGCCTTTTCCACCTTCTGGAGCGGGCCCCGCACTCGCGCTCTCCTCGGCAAACTCGACAATTGCAATACCGTCCGCCAACTCGAGTGCCTGCTCAAAACTGTCGGCGAGCCGCGCCGCCATATCGGGACGCACGACAATCCGATCGACAACGACATCGATGTCGTGCTTCAGCTTTTTGTCGAGCGCCGGGACTTCATCGATCGGATAAAACACGCCGTCGATCTTCAGCCGCTGGAATCCTTTCTTCTGAAACTCGGCGATCTCCTTGCGATACTCGCCCTTGCGGCCGCGAATAACAGGTGCGAGCAGATAAAGCCGCGTGCGTTCCGGCAGGGTCAGCACACGGTCGACCATCTGGCTGACCGTTTGACTCTCGATCGGCAGGCCGGTCGCTGGTGAATAGGGAATGCCGGCGCGCGCCCAGAGGAGGCGCATATAGTCGTAGATCTCGGTGACAGTACCGACCGTGGAACGCGGATTCTTCGATGTCGTCTTCTGCTCGATCGAAATCGCCGGTGAGAGCCCGTCGATCTGATCGACGTCGGGCTTCTTCATCATCTCGAGGAACTGGCGAGCATAAGCCGAGAGCGATTCGACATAGCGGCGCTGGCCCTCAGCATAGATCGTATCGAAGGCGAGCGACGATTTGCCAGAACCCGAAAGCCCGGTGAAGACGACCAGCTTGTCCCGCGGGATGGTCAGGTCGACATTTTTGAGGTTGTGCTCGCGCGCGCCGCGGACCGCGATAACGCGGCCGCCGCCAAAATCGCGGCGACGGGCAAAAATATCCGGAATGTCGGCGGGAGCGCCGGCCTTTGTTTTCGAGCGCGCCATAAGCTCAGTCTGAAGGGACGGAAACCTGAATTTAAGGGGTCCGGTCGCGTTTGCCATCGCCGCGTGGAGAAATCCACCGTTCTCTGTATGTACGCGTTCCGGCCCAGCTATCCTGGCGCTTGAAGCTCGGCGCCATTGACACAATTGTGAAACAAGGTTCCGCTCAAGACCAAGGCGCGCCACGAGCCGCGCCATCAGGGGAGAGACGACATGGTTGCGGCAACGACACGCAGCGCCGCCGCAGCACCGGCATCCGGACCCGCGGCCCGTAAGCCTCTGTACAAGGTCCTCTACGTCCAGGTGCTGACCGCGATCGTTCTCGGCGCGATCGTCGGCTGGCTGTGGCCGGACTTCGCCAAGAATGACTGGATCAAGGCGATGGGCGACGGCTTCGTCAAGCTCATCAAGATGGTCATCGCGCCGATCATCTTCTGCACCGTCGTCTCCGGCATCGCTCACATTTCCGAAGTACGAAAAGTCGGGCGCGTCGCGGTGAAGGCACTCGTCTATTTCGAAATCGTCTCGACCTTCGCGCTCCTTCTCGGGCTCATCGTCGGCAACGTGTTGCATCCCGGCGCAGGTTTTTCCGGCAAGGCGGATGCCGGCGCGGTCGCCACCTATGCCAAGCAAGCGAGCGAGATGAAGTCAGTCGATTTCGTCCTGCACATCATTCCCGATTCCGTTGTCGGCGCCTTTGCGCAGGGCGAGATCCTCCAGGTGCTTCTGTTCTCGATCCTGTTCGGCTTTTCGTTGATGGCGCTCGGCGAGCGAGGCGCGCCGGTTCGCACGTTCATCGATGATGTCGCGCACGCAATGTTCGGCGTCATCGCCCTGATCGTCAAAGCCGCGCCAATCGGCGCGTTCGGTGCGATGGCGTACACGATCGGCCGCTACGGACCGCAAGCGCTTGGCAATCTCGCCGGATTGATCGCGACTTTCTATCTGACCGCCGCGGCCTTCGTCCTACTCGTGCTTGGCACTATCGCTTGGTTCGCTGGCTTCTCGATCATCAAATACCTTCGCTACATTAAGGACGAACTGTTGATCGTGCTTGGCACGAGCTCGTCGGAAAGCGCGCTGCCGCAATTGATGGAGAAACTCGAGCGGCTTGGCTGCTCGAAGCCTGTGGTCGGGCTTGTGGTACCGACGGGTTATTCGTTCAACCTCGATGGCACCAACATCTACATGACGCTGGCGACGCTGTTCATCGCGCAGGCGCTTGGCGTGTCGCTTACTTTCGGTGAGCAGATGACGATCCTGATCGTCGCGATGCTCACTTCCAAAGGCGCCTCCGGCATTACAGGCGCAGGATTCATCACGCTCGCCGGCACGCTGGCAGCCGTGCGCCCGGAACTGGTGCCAGGGATGGCGATCGTGCTCGGCATCGACAAATTCATGAGCGAGTGCCGCGCGCTTACCAACATCTGCGGTAACGGCGTTGCCGCCATCGTTGTGTCGGCATGGGAGGGCGAACTCGACCGCAACAAGTTGGCGGCCGCCCTCAATCAAGATGTCGACCCCTCCGATCTGCGCGAGGCGGTGACGACGGGATAGGCCGGGAACATCCGCTCGCCGCTCTCGTTGTCCGCCCACCAGCGGATCAGACGAGGTAAGCGATGCCGGAGATTGCCTTCAACGGCCTATTCAAAGTGATTGCCATGCGTCTGGTCACGCCGGGCAATTGGTACGTCGGTTTCCGCTCGAAAGCATCGGGCAAGCTCTTCGCCGTGCTCGACGACCCCACGGGCACGGGCGAGCTGCGCGTTGGCGGCGACGGCACGTTCGAGGTGGAGACACCTGAGACGGGATCGATTGAGCGCTTTTCGGGTGGGGATTTGCTGGTCTTCCAAGCCGCGACCGCGCGTCTTGAGGAGCCGGTGGAAGAGTCCGCACACCAGACTTGACGAAGGCGACTCTACTAGAACATAATAAGAACACGCGAGCTGGGGATAGTGTGGACGGTGCGTTGCGAGGGCCGGAAGTTCGCGCGTGTGTCGTGCCGATCTGGTTAGATCGCGGAATTCGAGCGGAGCAGCGTCATGTCGGGCAGCGTCAACAAAGTCATCCTTATCGGCAATCTCGGACGCGATCCGGAGGTGCGCCGGATGAATTCGGGCGACAGCGTCGTCTCTTTCTCGCTGGCGACGACAGAATCGTGGCGCGATAAGACGACCGGCGAGCGGCGCGACCGCACCGAATGGCATAATGTCGTGATCTTCAATGAGAACCTCGGGAAGATTGCCGAGCAATACTGCAAGAAGGGCTCGAAAATTTACATCGAGGGCCAGCTGCAGACGCGCGAATTCACCGACAAGGAAGGCAATCAGCGCAAGACGACGGAGGTCGTGCTGCAGCGCTTCCGCGGCGAGCTGACGCTGCTCGACAGCCGCGGCGGACGCGGCGGCGAAGCGGGCGAGGGGTCCGGCAGCTACGGGCAGGGCGGCCAGAGCTTCGGGCGCAGCTCCCCGACCGAGCAGCGGCCGGCGACGGCGGGAGGCGGCCGCATGGCGGAGATGATCGACGACGACATTCCGTTCTGAGAGGCGGCCGCACCCTGGCGGGGACG
>JAFAVH010000127.1 GCA_019242655.1 Methylobacteriaceae bacterium | reverse complement strand
GCGATCGTTCTCGCAATCAGGTGCGGCGCCGGCTTGCCGTCATCGATGTACATCGTGCCGCCGTGGCGCAGCACGAGGTTGAGACAAAAGCTGCCGCCAAACGTGTGGTTCCACGGCAGCCAGTCGACGAGGACCGGCGGCTTCTCCGACAGGAACGGCCAGACTTGGTGGATCGCCTGCTGATTCGAGCAGAGCATGCGCTGCGTGGTGATCACGCCTTTTGGCATGTCGGTCGAGCCGGAACTCAAAAGGATTTTGGCGATCGTATCCGGGCCGACTCTGTCGTGCGCGGAATCGACGGCGCCGGTCACGCGCGTGTCGAGCAAATCATGCAGGGGAGTCGCGGCGATCCCGTCGGGGGCCGGCGCGCTGGTGACGAGCTCTACGCCGTTCAGGCCGATCGCATTCAGCGCCAATGCAAACGGCGCCGCGTCCGCAACAAATATGAGACCCGGTCCGATCAGTTCCAGCGCGTATTTGAGCTTGCCGTAATCTCTCGACATCAGCGAATAAGCGGGCGAGATCGGCGCGACCGGAATGCCAACATGCATCGCCGCAAACGCGACGAGGGCATGATCGATGCCGTTGTCGGAAAGAATGACGACGGGTCTTTCGACTGAAAGCTTGCGATCCAGCAGCGCCCGCGCGATCGCGCGCACCGCGCGCAGCGTCTCAGCGTAAGAAATGCGCCTCCAGCCGTTGCCGGCGCGCTCGGCGAGAAACACTGCGCCAGGCGTCTTGGCACCCCAATGCTCAAGCATGTCGCCGAGATTGCGGTAATAAGGCTCGAGCCGCTGCGGCGAACGCAGGATCATGCCGCCGTCCGGCAGCCGGGTTACGTCGACGCGCGGCGTCGCCAAGCGGATATCGACGAAAGGCGGTTTCATCGTTTCGCTCCCAAATCTTCGCGCATCTTGCGTGAGCGCTTGGAACCTGGTCTCAGCTCGTGCTCGCTGCGGCGCTCTTGATCTTCAGCTTGGATGAGATGACGTCGTAGAGCCGCTCCGCAGCCCCCTCGACAGACAAGCCCGCAGTGTCGACCGTTGCGCGGGCGCGCGCATAAAACGGTTCGCGACTCGCCAAGATCGTGCGGAGTTCCTGCATTGCCGAAGCATCGCCAGCCATCGGACGCAGATCGCCTTGCTCGCGCACGCGCCGCATATGTTCGTCGGGCTCGGCCTTGATCCAGATTGCGTAGAAGGACGACAGGATGAGTTCGAACGTCACAGGCTCGGCCACAATGCCGCCGCCGGTCGCGAGCAGCATCGGCCCGTCGCGCGCGATCAGCTTTCGCAACGCGCCTTGTTCGAAGCGGCGATAGCCCTCCTGACCATACATCGCGAAAATTTCGGGTACCGACGTATCGTTGTCGCGCTCGATCTCTTTGTTGAGCTCGACGAATTGCCAGCCGAGGCGCTCGGCAACAATGCGCCCGAGCGTCGATTTGCCGGCGCCGCGCAGGCCGATCAGCGCAACGCGCTGCTCGGTTTGCGCATGCGCAGCACTCTTGCCGGAAAGAAGGTGCTTCACCTGCGCGATGATTCCCGGCGGGGCGCCGCGCAGAAGATCGCGAATGACAGGCCAATCAGGTGACGCGTCGGCAGCGGGGATCAAATCTTCCAGCCGGGCGCCCGTGGCCAATGCGACGCGGCGCAGAAGAATGATTGAGACGTTGCCTTGCCCGCTCTCGAGCTGCGCTATGTAGCGCTCGGAGACGCCCGATGCGGCCGACAGGACCTTGCGCGACATGCCGCGCATCGCCCGCAAGTGCCGAACGCGCGCGCCGAGCGCAGTGAGGAACTCTGCTTCGGCATCGCCGGCGTGCGAAGCGGCATTGTCGGCCTCCTCTGCGCGTGTCCAGGCGCGGTCCTGCACGTCGTCTGCTCGGTCCATGGATGTGAACGATAGTTCCGATTGCTGTTGACAGCAAGCGTGTAGGCAACGTTAATATGCAGTATAATTCAAAAATGATAACAAGAGCCCGCGGGGCACGGGCGGGAGGAAAGACGTGAGCAGCCAGACCTATAACGCGGTCACGGAGCTTCTCGATCGCAACATCGAAGCA
>JAFAVH010000283.1 GCA_019242655.1 Methylobacteriaceae bacterium | reverse complement strand
CTTTCTGCCGAATCGCATTTTCACCTATCCGCGCTGCCGAATTTTCTGCCATGGCTTCTGAGATATCATCGCGCCAGCGCACCGCATCGTTGGGAGCGCACCGCGCGCGCCGCCTTGCCGCTGACCGAGCATTGCCTCAGCGAGCATGAAGCGCTGATGCAGGAGGCCGGCGCACTGCATCTCATGCGGCGCACGGGCTGGATCAAAGGCTATCGTAGCGCAGCGACATTCGACAAAGGCGTTGCTGATGCGGGGCGGCTGCGTCAATTCGGCGTACCGTTCGATGTGCTCGATACCAATGCGCTCGCGCGATTCGAACCGCATGTCACCGGCATGCATGGGGCGGTGCATTTCACCTCGCCCGCGTCAGTCACCGATCCGGGAGGTCTGGCGAAAGCCTATGCGGATTTGTTTGTCGCGCGCGGGGGTGAGTTCGTCCGCGGCGATGCGCGAAGGCTCGAACAGACCGCGACAGGCTGGCGCGTCGGCGAAACGCAAGCGCGCGATGTCGTCGTCGCCCTCGGGCCGTGGTCGGATGATGTTTTCCGCCCGCTTGGCTATCGCATCCCGCTCGCGGTGAAACGCGGCTACCACATGCATTACGGCGCGGTCGGCAACGCGGTGCTCAATCACCCGCTGCTCGATAATGACGAAGGCTATCTGCTAGCGCCGATGCTGCGCGGGATCAGGCTGACGACAGGCGTCGAGTTTGCGCTTCGCGACGCGCCGAAGACGCCGGTTCAGCTCAACATGGTCGAGCCCATCGCGCGCAAACTGTTTCCCCTCGCCGAGCGCCGCGACGCGGAGCCATGGGTGGGCGCGCGTCCGTGCCTGACCGACATGCTGCCGGTGATTGGCCCCGCGCCGCGGCACAAGGGCTTGTGGTTCGATTTCGGTCACCAGCATCACGGCTTCACGCAAGGTCCGGTCAGCGGCCGGTTGATCGCGGAGATGATCTGCGGCGACGCGCCGCTTACCGATCCCACGCCTTATCGTGCGGATAGGTTTTGACTAGCTTTCCTTGACAAAAAGCGATGTAAAGGATAACTTTACATCGAATGATTGCTTCCTTTCGAAGCCGCGCGCTCAAACGGTTTTGGACGAGGAACGAGTCCAGCGCGATCAGACCGGATTGGGTTGCAAGGGTTCGTGTCATTCTTTCGAGAATGGATGCGTCCACGAAGTCAGATATGATGGACTTACCGGGATTCGGTTTCCATCGATTGTCTGGCGATTTGGCGGGGCGATATGCCGTTTCAGTTTCACGCAACTGGCGCATCACCTTCAGTTGGTCTGATGAAGACGCCGTAGAAGTTGATCTGGAGGACTATCATGGCCGATAAAACGCTTCGGCACCCGGACCTCAAACCTTCCCATCCCGGCGAGTTGCTGCGCGATATCGTGATTCCCGCGACGGGCAAAACAAAGGTGGACATCGCTCGCATGCTCGGCATCTCGCGCCAATCGCTTTACGACATCCTCTCGGAAAAGCAGGGCGTCACGCCAGCAATCGCGGTTCGTCTGGGTAAAATGTTCGGCGATGGTCCCGAGGTCTGGCTTCGTATGCAAAACGCCTGCGACATTTGGGAGCTGAGTCGAAATCTAAAAAAAGATTTGGCAAAAATCCCACGGCTTACAGCCGCCTGAACACATCCCGCCACGCCGGCAGCGCGCCGGGAAACGGCAGCGCGGTCGCCTCATAGATCGCGCGCGCGATGGCGCGCGCCAAACAATCGGCGGCGCATGATCCGATCTCCGTGAGATCGCGCAGCGCCGGCGGCTGCGTCGCACGCGCGGTTGCCGCCGCAAAGACGAGATCGCCGTCGAGCGCGGCATGTGCCGGACGCAGCGCGCGCGCCATACCGTCATGCGCCATGACAGCGAGGCGCTTCGCCTGCGCCTTGGTCAGCGCCGCGTCGGTCGCGACGATGGCGATCGTCGTGTTGGCGGGTATGTCGCCTTTCACCCGCATAGGAAGCGCATCGGCCGGCAGCGGTGACGGCCAGCCGCGCCCACCGAACTCGTTGCCGCGCTCGTAAGGCGCTGCCAAAAAATGCGGGCCGGCGCCGATCGTCGCCTGGCCGATGCCGTTCGCTGCAACCAGCGCGCCGACAACAAAGCCGCTCGACGTTTTGGCGCTCGTCGAGCCGAGACCGCCTTTGAGATTGGCGGTTGTCGCGCCGAAGCCCGCGCCCGCCGTTCCCAACTCGAATTCCGCCCCTGCTGCCAAAGCTGCGGCGCGGCCCAGATCCCAATAAGGCGGCCGCTCGCCCCAATCTTTGTCGCCGCCGTTCAATAGATCGAAGCAGATTGCGCCAGGCACGATCGGCACCGTCACGTCGCCGATCTGGAAGCCGCGGCCCTCGCAGCGCAGCACGCTTTGCACGCCGCCCATCGCATCGAGCCCGAAAGCCGAACCACCCGACAAAACCAGCGCATCGACGCGCTCGACCGTCATTTCCGGCTCGAGCAACGCGCCGTCGCGCACGCCGGGCGCGCCGCCGAGGATCGCAATCGAGGCGACGCTCGGCGCATCGAAGATCAGCGCGGTGACGCCGGAAGCAAGCCGCGCATCCGCCGCATTGCCGACGCGAAGCCCGGGCACATCGGTGATCAGGTTCAGCAAATCAAGGATTGTCTTCGGCCGAGATCAAGCCCTTCTTTTCGGCCATATGCCGCAACACGGCAACCTTGCAGCCCATCGAGACCTGCCGGCGATGCTCCTTCATGCAGGCGACCACCCGTCCGCCGCCCGGCGGCACGGAGCCGCAGAGTGCCAGATAATCGGCCATGCAGGCGTCCTTCACGTCGGCGGCCGGCGCGGCCGTCGCGATCAGGAGAAGCGGAAGCATCAGGAAAGCGGAACGCATGGCCTTTTTCGCGGTATCTCACAGACGTGAACGGATTTGAGGGCATTCGGTGTTCCTCTGCGACGGCGATCCTTTCGGAATGCCTGAGCTATGCTTAATGAAGCCATATGGCGACTGACGTAAGTTTACCGGCCGCGGCCGCCGCAGGGATTCTTTCTTTTCTGAGCCCCTGCGTTTTGCCGCTGGTGCCGCCTTACCTGACGTTCATCGCAGGCACGACGATCGAAGAGCTCGCCGAAGACGGCGAGCAGCGAGCGCGGCGTGACACGCTTCTTGCAGCACTTCTATTCGTGGCCGGCTTTTCCACCGTGTTCGTCACGCTCGGTGCGACAGCGTCGGTGTTTGGACAAATCGTTCGCGCCCATATCGAATTGTTGTCGCTGCTTGCCGGCATCGCCATCATTGCGATGGGCCTGCATTTTCTCGGGCTGTTCCGGCTTGCGTTTTTGTATCGCGAAAAGCGCTTCAATGTGGAAAAGCCGATCGGTCTGTGGGGCGCTTATGTGATGGGGCTCGCTTTTGCGTTCGGCTGGACGCCCTGCATCGGACCGATCCTGGCGGCGATTCTTGCGCTTGCCGGCGCGGAAGACACGGTGGCGCGCGGCGCGGCGTTGCTTGCAGTTTATTCGGCGGGACTGGGCATACCCTTTATCGTCGCGGCACTGGCGATGGCGCCGTTCATGCGCTTCATGCAGCGGTTTCGCATGCATTTCGGCAAGGTCGAGCGCGTTGTCGGCGTGCTGCTCGTCGTCACCGGAATCGCCTTCATGACGGGGGGCGTGCAGCGCGCTTCCTATTGGCTGCTCGAAGCATTCCCGGGTTTATCAAACCTCGGCTAAAGCAGGC
>JAFAVH010000195.1 GCA_019242655.1 Methylobacteriaceae bacterium | reverse complement strand
GGGACTGCGGCTCGATCGCCCGGTCGTTAGGCAGCAAGATGCGCTGCGGGCAGCTCTCGATGATGGCGGGCGCGATTGTGCTGCCGGCAATGTCGGCTAGGCTCTGCGTCGCAAACAACACCGCGACGTTCTTCTTGCGCAACGTTTTCAGCCACTCGCGAATGCGCGCCGCGAACAGCGGATGGTCGAGGAAGATCCAGGCCTCGTCGAGGATCAGCAGCGTCGGCCGCCCGTCGAACCGTTCCTCGAGCAGATGGAACAGGTAGGTCAGCACGGGGGCAACCACGTTTGCCTGCCCCAGCAGCGCCTCGGTCTCGAAGCATTGCACGTCGGCGAACTGAAGCTCGCTCTCCGCGGCGTCGAGCAGCCGGCCGTGCGGTCCATCGAGCGTGTAGGGCAAGATGGCGGTGCGGAGCGCGTTGGACTGGAGCAGCAGCGCCAAGCCCGTCATCGTGCGCTCCGGTGGGGGCGCCGAGGCCAGGCTGTTGAGCGCTGACCAGACGGCGTCTTTCACCTCCGGGGTGACGGCAACGCGCTCAGCGTCGAGAAGCGCGGCGATCCATTCCGCCGCCCATGCTCGCTCGGCCTGATCATCGATCCGCAGTAGCGGCTGAAACGATAGTGCCTCGCCAACATCCGAGCCGAGCCCGAGCGCATGATGCGACCCACGCATCGCCAGCACGGCCGCACGGGCCGAGAAGCCCTTGTCGAAGATGAAGAGCTGGCTGCCGACATAGCGGCGGAATTGGAGCGCGATGAGCGCCAGCAGCACCGACTTGCCCGCGCCGGTCGGGCCGACCACCATCATATGGCCAACGTCGCCCACGTGCGTGGAGAGCCGGAACGGTGTCGAGCCGGCGGTGCGTGCCGTCAGCAGCGCTGGCCCGTCGAAATGTGCATTGCGCGTCGGCCCTGCCCAGACCGACGAGAGCGGCATAAGGTGGGCGAGGTTCAGCGTGTGGACGATCGGCTGGCGGACGTTGGCGTAGGCGTGGCCCGGTAGCGACGAGAGAAAAGCCTCGACCGCGTTCACGCCCTCGCGGATCGTCGTGAACCCGAGCCCGCCGGTGATCCGCTCGAGCTGCCGGATCTTGTCCTCGACGCGGGTGCGATCCTCGTCGGCCACCGTGATTGTGGTGGTGAGGTAGCCGAATGCGACATGATCGCCTCCGAGCCCCTGCAGCGCGAGATCGGCGTCCGCCACCTTGTTATCGGCATCGCTGTCGAGGAGCTGGACGGGCTGATTATAGAGCACCTCGCGCAACAACGCGGTTATCGACTTGCGCTTGTTGAACCACTGCCGACGGATCTTGGTCAGCAGCTTGGTCGCGTCAGTTTTGTCGAGCGCGATGAAGCGGGTGACCCAGCGGTACGCGAAATCCGCCTCGTTCAGCGCATCGAGGATGCCGGGCCGGCTCATGTTCGGAAAGCCGGTGACGCTGAGCGTGCGCAGATGCCGTTCGCCCAACATCGGTTCCAGCCCGCCGGTGAGCGGCGTGTCGACGAGCAGCGCGTCGAGATACATCGGCGTCTCGGGCACCGCGACCGGGTGGCGCCGCGTCGAGATCGTGCCGTGCAGGAAGGTGAGCGTCTCGGCGGACGAGAGCGCCCGCACCTCGGGCATGAAGGCGCCGAACAGGTCGAGCGCGCGGTCCGTCTCGGCGATGAAGCTCGCCAGCGCGCCGCGCCAGTCGCGACCACGCTCTGCGTCTGGCCGGTCCACCAGCGAGCGGCCCGCCGCATCCGCGCCGTCGGCCGAGGGCAGCCAGGTGAGCGTCAGATGATAGCGGGATTCATAATGCGCGCCGTCCGCTTCGAAGCGCGCGCGGCGCTCCTGATCGACCAGCCAGGATGCCGGATCGGGAAAGCGGCTGTCGGGATAGCCGAGCGCTTCGCGGCGCTCGGCCTCGAAAAACAAGGCCCAGCCGGTGCCAAACCGCTTCAGCGCATTGTTCGCACGTGCGCAGGCGGAGACGAGCTCGCCTTCGGTGGCGGATTCCAGGTCCGGGCCGCGAAACGCGAACGTCCGCTGAAAGCTGCCATCCTTGTTGAGCACCACGCCGTCGGCGACCAGCGCCGCCCAGGGCAGATGATCGGCAAGCCGATCAGCGGAATGGCGATATTCACGCAAAGCTAGCATGCGAGATAGCTCCGCTGGCGGAGATGGCGGACGAGCACGGCCGCGAACGCGGGATCGCGCCGGGCCGCGAACACGGCGACGCTGTGGCCGACCGCCCAGACGATGATGCCGGCGATCCATTGCTGCAGACCCAGCCCGATCGCTGCGGCCAGCGTGCCGTTGAGGATGGCGAGCCCGCGCGGCGCGCCGCCGAGCAGGATCGGCGCTCCGAGGCTCCCGTGGATGGGAACCTCGAAGCCCTCGATGTGAGCACCCGTGCTGGTGGCGCCGGCGCTCACGCGATCAGCGCTCCGCCACCGAACGAGAAGAAGGAGAGGAAGAAGCTCGACGCCGCGAACGCGATCGACAGCCCGAAGATGATCTGGATGAGCCGTCGGAAACCTCCGGCCGTCTCGCCGAACGCGAGCGTGAGGCCGGTCAGAACGATGACCGCCACCGCCATGATCTTGGCGACGGGCCCCTGCACCGAGTCGAGCACCTGCTGGAGCGGCTGCTCCCATGGCATGCCGGTGCCGGCCGCCTGCGCGGCGCTGGCGATGGTGATGCCGAGAAGTGCCCCCGCAAGCAGGATGGAACGGCAACCCGGAACTCTAGTGACACGCGCGTGCATAGGTCATTCTCCTTCGGCTTGAGCTTGAGGGGTGATGTCGATGAGGGCGTAGCCGCCGTCCGGATCGAGCCCGGCGACGCGCGCGATCGTTTCGATGCGACGGGCGACGCCCCGGCCGGCGATGAAGACGATGAGGTCGACGGCGTCTGCGATCAGTCGGCGCGGCACGCTGATCACCGCTTCCTGAACGAGCTGCTCGAGACGGTAGAGCGCGGAGAGCGCGCTGTTGGCGTGGACCGTTGCGATGCCGCCGGGGTGGCCGGTGTTCCAGGCCTTGAGCATGTCGAGCGCTTCGGGGCCGCGTACTTCGCCGACGATGATGCGATCGGGCCGCAGCCGCAGCGTCGAGCGGACGAGATCCGCCATGGTGACCGACCCGGCTCGCGTGCGCAGTGCCACCGTATCAGGCGCGGCGCATTGCAGCTCGCGCGTGTCCTCGATCAGGATCACGCGCTCGTCGAGATGCGCCATCTCGGCGAGCAGCGCGTTAGCGAGCGTTGTCTTGCCCGAAGACGTGCCGCCGACAACGAGAATGTTGCGGTGATCGACGACCGCAAGGCTGAGCATACGCGCGGCGTCTGCCGACATGATGCCGTCGCTCACATAGTCGAGCAGAGTGTAAATCCTGGCCGCGGGCTTACGGATCGAGAAGCAGGGCGCGAGACTCACCGGCGGCAGAACGCCTTCAAACCGCTCCCCTACCCCTTCCCCGTGCGGTGGCAGCTCTGCAGAGACGATGGGTCGATCAGCATGAACCTCGCTGCGCGCTTGGCTCGCGACGAGGCGGATGATGCGCTCGACCTGCGCGGCATCGAGGATCGTGCCGCTATCGCTCCGCCCCTCCCCCATCCGATCGAGCCACAGCCGGCCGTCCGGGTTGACCATCACTTCAATGACCAAGCCATCCGCGAGCGCAGCGGCGATCGTTTGCCCCATTGCGGTGCGCAACATGGCGCGGCGGCGCTCGGCGGAGAGCGTTCCGCTCATGACGCGCGCTCCGCAGGTTTGGACGCGCCCAGCGTGCGATGGCCGCTCGCCAGCGCTTCACCGACACGTGCGACGAAGGCATTGAACCGGTCGCGGCCGACGGCACGCATGACATCGTCATTGTCGGCGAGCGGCGCCTGCACCATCAGCTCGTAGCGGATGAACAGCGCCAGGCTTTCGAGCAGAATATGCCCGTCACGCTCGACCCGGCCCAGCGCCAGCGACATGCGGTCGAGGCGCTGCGCAAAGCGGTTCTCGAGATCGCTTGCCGCTTGCCGGTTGAGCCAAGCGGCAAGTGCGTCAGTGAGGATGCCCGACTTCGATGCGCCGGGCTTAGCCGCCAGCGTCTCGAGCCGCTGGCTCAGCTCCTGCGTCAGGAAGAGCTGGTAGCGCACGCGCGGAGGCTTCTTGGCAGCCATGATCAGAAGCTCGGCAGCGCGTCATGGCCGCGACTGTCGCCCTCGTTGATAGCGTGCGCGCGTACGATCGTGCCGTTGGACCGCGCCTGATCAATGGCCCGCTTGTCGGTTGCGGGATCGGCATCGTCGCGCTCGAGGCCGAGCAGATCAAGCTGCCGCGGCGGCTCGAGTTTCTTTGGCGCCTCCGCGCTGATGCCGGGATGGCGCTGCTGTTGAAGGCCGCCATCCTGTCCATCGCTGGCCTGATCCTCGGCCCGCGTAAGGCGCGGGTCAGGCAGCCTCGCAAAGGCGCCCCAGTCGTTCGACCGTGCCGGCGGCGCGTCGGCATAGTGGCCGGCCTCCAGCGCCGGCGGCGGCAGCACGCGCGACGCGAAGATGCGATCATCATAATAGCGCAGCTTCTTCGCGCGGATGGGTGCCAGACCCGCCACCATCACCAATTCGTCGGCGGGCGGGAGTTGCATCACCTCGCCCTGGGTCAGCAGCGGACGTGCGGTCTCCTGGCGGCTGACCATGACATGGGCGAGCCACGGCGCGAGCCGGTGGCCGGCATAGTTGCGCATCGCGCGCTGCTCGGTCGCCTGCCCCAGCGCGTCCGAGATGCGGCGCGCGGTGCGTTCGTCATTCGTCGCGAAAGCAACGCGGACATGGCAATTATCGAGGATGGCGTTGTGCTCGCCATAGGCCTTCTCGATCTGGTTGAGGCTTTGGGCGATCAGGAAGGCGCGCACCCCATAGCCGGCCATGAAGGCGAGGCTCGTCTCAAAGAAGTCGAGCCGGCCGAGCGCCGGAAACTCGTCGAGCATCATCAGCAGCTGATGCTTGCGCGGGGCACCGGCATCCGTTCCGAGCTTTTCGGTTAGGCGACGGCCGATCTGATTGAGGATCAGCCGGATCAGCGGCTTGGTGCGGCTGATGTCGGACGGCGGCACGACGAGATAGAGCGAGACCGGCTGCTTGCTCTCGACCAGGTCGGCGATGCGCCAGTCGCAGCGCGAGGTGACCGTCGCCACGGTCGGATCGCGGTAGAGGCCGAGGAACGACATGGCCGTCGACAGCACGCCCGAACGCTCATTGTCGGACTTGTTAAGCAATTCGCGGGCGGCGCTCGCCACGACAGGGTGGACCAGCGGCTTGTCGGGCGCGCCGAGATGATTGGTGGTCATCATCCGCTTGAGCGTGTCGGTGAACGGCCGCTGCGGATCGGAGAGGAAGGTGGCGACGCGAGCCAGCGTCTTTTCTTCCTCGGCATACAGAATGTGGAGGATTGCGCCGACCAGCAGCGAGTGGCTGGTCTTTTCCCAGTGATTTCGGCGCTCCAGCGCGCCTTCCGGGTCGACCAATATATCGGCGATGTTCTGCGTGTCGCGGACTTCGTACTCGCCGCGACGTACCTCAAGCAGCGGGTTATATTTGGCGGATGCCGCATCGGTCGGGTTGAACAGGAGGCAGTGCGAGAACCGGGACCGAAAGCCGGCGGTCAGCTGCCAATTCTCACCCTTGATATCGTGAATGACGGCCGAGCCGGTCCAGCCGAGCAAGGTCGGAATGACAAGACCGACGCCCTTGCCCGAGCGTGTTGGCGCGAACGCCATGACATGCTCCGGCCCGTCGTGCCGAAGATAGTGATGGCCTAGACGTCCGAGAAAGACGCCGGCGTCGCGGTGGAGTCCAGCACGCTCAATCTCACGTGTCGTAGCCCAGCGGGCCGAGCCGTAGGTGGTGACGTTATGCGCTTGGCGCGCTCGCCACAGCGAACCCGCGATAGCGGCAGCGCAGCCAGCCAAGCCGCTGGCGGCGGCAATCTCGCCCGCCCGCGCGAATATGTGCGGTGCATAGGCGTCAAAGTGAAACCACCACGGGAACAGCGACCAGGGACGATAGATCGGCCAATGGGCGATAACGAACCAGGGTAGACCCAGCTCCGGCTGCCAAGCCAGTCTCCACGCTGTCCATTCAGTCGCAAACCAGATGCCGCCACTGACGATGGCGAAGACAACAACGATCTGGCCAATCAATAGCCTGGTGGGTGTCACGATTTTCGCTCCGGATAGGACGACGCGTCCTGACCCGGTGAAGATCACATCGTTCAGCGCAGAATGTTAGCGCTTCGCTGCCGACGCTGACTCCCTGTTCGCCGACATTTTATAGGTGAGAGTCAAAAAAGAGGCCCGGCTCAACAGCGGCCGGGCCTCAGCGCCCAGCACGCCGAAACGTGCAGGGACGCGATGTTGTGAATCCGGTGTTCAGTGAGTGAGCAAACATCGAAAACATTGCTCTTCGCTACCAGTTCGGATCGCGCAAGAAAGCACTGGCACCCTTGGGTCGCTGACGCTCGCATTAGAGCAGGTGCGATCTGAGCGAGCGCCGCTATCTTTACCTGCAATTGGTGCCAATTTGGACGCTATTGCGCTGGCATACCTCGTTATTTTGCTCATCATTCAGATAGCCTCGCAGATTGGAGCAGCTGCGATTGGTTAGGGTGAAGCCCGTCGATTGAGACGGCGGCGGCGCCCGCCACAATCTGGGTTCGATGAGTCGGTCGAAAGGTGGCAAGTGCCAAGTTTACATCGAAATCCTGTCCACCTCATGACAAAGACTTAGCGGCGGCGGCGCTCTCGACTTCGGCTAAAGCCGGATTGATCACTCGGCAAGAGCGGGTAGTGCGACGAAGAGCATCAAATTCCCGTTCGACGATGCTTTTCCGCGCCAAAGCGAGCGCGCGAGGTAGCGGCGCGATCGTCAACGTTATTGCATCGTTAGCTTCTAAGCCTATAGCGCGAGCACTCACCAGCAGGAGTGCCTCATGGCGGACGCCGACAACACCGACAAATCTGATCTCATCGCGCTGACCATCGACGTTGTGTCGAGCTACGTCGGCCAGAACAATATCCGTCCCGATGACATCCCCGCGTTCATCGCCTCGACCCATGCCGCGATCCGCGATCTCGCCGGCACCAGCGGCGACGCGACTGAAGCCGCCTCGCCGGCGGAAGAGCATGTGCCGGCCGTGTCGGTGCGCAAGTCGCTCGGCAGCCGTGATCACATCATCAGCATGATCGACGGCAAGCCTTATAAGACGCTACGCCGTCACCTCGCGACCCATGGGCTTACCCCTGACGAGTATCGCTCGCGCTACGGCCTCAAGAACGACTATCCCATGGTCGCACCGAGCTACAGCGAGACGCGCAAGGCGCTCGCGCAGAAGATCGGGTTGGGCCGCAAGCCGCGCGAAGAAGCTCCGGCTCCTCAGAAGGCGCCTGCTAAAGCTAAGGGTGGCACGAAGGCTGGCCTCGCCGCGATCCGCAGTTCGCGTCAGCGCAACGCCGCTCCTGCTCCGGAAGCCGATGAGAATAGCGAAGGCTGATCTCAGTGGCAGCAGCCTTCGGGCTGCTGCCACCCAAGTCTTCGCCGCCATCCGATGGCGAGTTCTGGCCGATAGCAGTCAGGGTGCTTTTAGGCGCGATCCAGGAAAAGCCGACAGTCCCCTCCGGCTTTAATCTGCGGCTCTAGCCCAAGCGGAACCGCCCCCTCCGCCGA
This sequence comes from Methylobacteriaceae bacterium, assembly GCA_019242655.1. Lineage (GTDB taxonomy): Bacteria > Pseudomonadota > Alphaproteobacteria > Rhizobiales > Beijerinckiaceae > JAFASC01. Next base: position 4,626 of record JAFAVH010000195.1, on the reverse strand, counting down.
GTTGAGATAAAAGCGTTCCGGTACGGCTGGCGTCGGGCGACGGCGTCCTCGCCGCGCTAGAATGTGGACAGGAGCATGCCGTCTGCCATCCTGCACTCATGTCCTATTTCGATCCCACGACGTGGCGCCCGTGCACAAGGACAGAGATCAAGAGATTCTTTGATAGGAAGCGCGGCGCCTCCAGAGCGAAGCCGGAGGAGAGCGACACAGACGAGGTGATCCAGCCGTCCCGGAATGGCCTAATCATTCAAGAGACGATCTCTCCCTTCGACATGTACACCTATCTGCATGCAAGGTTCGGCGAGCCGAACGGCCTGCAGACGCTTCTTGCGCGCGACGACTCCGACAACCTGTTCCACTGGGATTACATGCTCATGGCTGGGGATCGCGAGCTGATGATCACCGGCGCGACCCAAGAGGTTCACGTCTGGGTGCAGGAAGAGCTAACGGACGAAGGATGGTGGACCTTGATTGGCAACCTGCGCAGCGACTTCGGCCGCGTCGGCCGCGATAAGGGCCGCTTCGCGGACCGGCTGGAAAAGTGGCATATCTTTCCCAACCGCTACCGCGCCGTCGCGGATCGGTGCGGTAGCCTTTACCACCAGCTGACGACGTCGTTGCCAAAGCTGGAGCAGGCAGTGGGGCAGAAGATCCTCCCGCAGGGCCAGGACGGCGCGAAGCAAGCGAGCCGCGCTGGCAAGCTGATCGACCGGGTGGTGGGCGCCGCAACCGAGCTTCCGATCCTCACGCCCGTCATGTTCGAGAGCTTCATCGGGATGATCGTCGCCATCCACGTCAAGGACGAAGTCCGCAGAAACAAGCGCGTATTCGAGAGCTTTCAGCGATCGAACCTTGACGTAAAGCTGTTCGACCTGTCGGTGCGATGCGATGGATTCGCGCGCCCGATCGAGGAGCAAAATCCGGCGCTGCAGCGGTTTTGGAGAGTTGTGTCCCGCCGAAACGATCTCATCCATGGCAACATCGATCCGGTGAGGGACGCGCTCGAGGTCGTGCACTTCGATGGGAAGCGGCCGCTATACAGCACGGGCGGCGACCGGATCGCGGCCTTCTGGCGCGGAGTTATCGACCAGTATCGGCCACAAGACGTTATGGACGACTATATCGCCACCCACGAGTTCATCATCGAGGTCTTGGACCACATGAAGCCCGCCAATCGCAAAGGTATGATCATGATCATGGCGGACACGCAGCCAGGCTGGGATGCCCGACGGGGAATTGCAGGCAAGCTGTTCCCCGACCACGTCGTGAGCACCTACTATCCCGGCCTAAGGTGCGACAACGATTTGGAGCCGAGGCCGAAACTCGACGCTCACATTTCCGCGCCGGCGTAGCCCTTTTAGGCGCTTACATTTGTTCCCATTGTGTTCTATGAGCCGGGCGAGAGGTACGACTGAGGATCGCATAAACGTGGCGCATTTCGACCTCAGTCTCTGCGGACTTGGATGGCGCCCTGTTGCTCGCCACGCTGGCCAAATGGGCTCGCGAGCTGATTCAGCTCCACTCCTGGGCCGAGATCATGGCGAGCCGCATCGTCTTCAAGCAGGGCGTGCGAGCGCTGGCGGAGCGGCGCCTCGCCGGTATCGCCCGGCTGGAGACGGGGCTGCTGTAGTTCGCGAAGTGCTCGAGAATGGACGTGAAGTGAGTTGTTCGAGACCGCCGTTCCTGTGAACGGTGGCGGTTTGCGAAGAACAGGGGTGATCGTGGCTAACACTATAAGGCGCGTAGGTGTTCATGACATTCGGCGGGGCGCAAATGGGCTTGAGATCGTTCTGGGCCCCGATCGCCTGCCGGTGAATGCGACGACGCGGCGCGTCGTGGATGGGCTCGACGATATGTATACCAAGCGCTCATCTAAGGCGCATGGCCGCTTCTCGGACGATGCTGACAACTATCCGACCGCAGGATATTTCGACACGTACTTTCAAGCCGGCGGCTTCGGTGACTTCGACGAGTTCACCGGGCACATGATGAACACGTTGCTCGCGAAGGCGCGCAGCGTGCCCAACGCGGGTGCGGGTCATGTCTTCTTCGCCCACTTCGAGCGCGACGGTCGGGAGTTCATGCTGATCGCGATCGTCAATGAAAAGCTGGGCGCGGCACTAACCAACGCGTTCGAGGTCGAAGACGTGCGCCATCTCGACCTCGAGGGGTTCCGGTTCGCCGGCCGTGTCGACATGACGTCGTGGCGCGCAGGCGAGGATCGCTATATCGGTTTTTTGCGCGGACGCGGGGACGTCGCAGAGTACTTCAAAGAGTTCCTTGCCTGCATCTCCTCGATGACAGAGAAGCGCAGCACGGAGGAACTCGTCATCGCGCTGAGGTCCTATGCTGACGACCAGGAGATGGAGGCCGCCGAGCGCGACCGGTTTCTCGCTCGGGCAAAGGCGACGCTCGACGAGACCGGGCGAACCGGCGAGCAGGTCGACTTTCAGTCACTCGCGAACGCGATCGTTCCCGCCGAACCCGAGCGGCTGGCTGAGTTCCTCGGCGATCCCGACCGTGGCCTTGGCGACGGCTTCACGCCGAACCGGCGGGTCCTCGGCACGCTCGTGAAGTTCCGCGCCCGGACCCACCTCTGGTCGATCGAGATCGATCGGGCCGCCATCGCGGAGGGCGCGGTCGTTTTCGATCCTGAGACCAGGAGCCTGACGATCACGCAGGTGCCCGACGCCTTCGCCGAACAGCTGCTCGGGGAATACGAAGTCCGTGCCGAGGGTTAGGTTCGACGAGCTCCTCGCCGTTTATCGCAACACTGAGTTCGGAGCCGACGACGAGCCATCCAGGCTGACGGTCGCCACCGCGGATCTTGCGGCGCTGCTCACGCGCCTCGAGGCCGACGAGGCAGCCGCCGAAGACACCGACGTGGCGCTTCTCGACGAGATCGGAGACGTCGCCGTCGGTTCGGTCGTTCGCGTTCGCATCGGTTCACCGCGCGTGGGGCTCGGCGTTCTAGCCCGTGACGTCGATATGCTCCTCGCACCGCCGGCCGCGAAGATGAGGGAGCCGGCGAGCTATTACCTGGTTGATCCGCCCTACGCCTCCGCCGATCCCTCCGCGCCGGAGGTCATAGGCCGCTACCGCAAGGTGCTCGAGCTGGTCGCGCTTCTCTCCGAGGTCGCGACCTTCCAGGACGCGACCAGGGCGGAGCTCGTGCTCGTGAAGGATGAGAAGATCGTTATGCCTGTCCGCTACGGAGCTGACGATCTCGCGAGGCTCGACGTCGCGGCCGCGGACCGCCTTCTGACCCAAATGGCCGACGAGCTCCACCGCGACCAGAAGCTAGAGATCCTTTTCGAAGCGCTCGTTGACCTCTGCGCCGGGCAGCAGGCAGCGGGACGGTTCCAGTTCATCCTGCGAAATCTCGGCGAACTCGGCGACGCGGTGAGGAAGGGATATCGGCTCTTCGCATCGAACTTCTCTTACTCGAAGATCCGCAGCGAGATCGAGGACGCCCGGATCGAGTTCGCCCAGAAGATCCACAAGACGATCGTGGACGTTCAGGGCCAGCTGCTCGGCATCCCGGTCGCGACGGTGGTCGTCGCATCGGAGATGAAGGCGCCGACAGCCTGCGGCGCGGAACCGTGGGTAAACCGCGCGGTGCTGATCGGCGCCTGGATCTTCGTCATCCTGCTGACGGTAGCGATCATAAACCAGCTGCTCACGCTCAACGTCATCAAGAGCGAGGTCGATCGTCAGAAGGAGAAGCTCAGGAGCGACTTCCCAGCCGTCAGCGATGACTTCGTGAAAACGTTTGATTCGCTCGGCTGCCGCATCTGGTGGCATCGAGTCGGGCTGTGCGTCGTGATTCTTATCGGCATCGGCGCGCTGTTGCTTGCGAATCGCACCTACGAACACATCGCGGCGATCCCTCAGCCGGCCTGCGAGGTGGCCCCGAGCTTGTCAGACCAGTAACGCCCATTACTCCGCACATCATAGCGGCGGCAAAGTCGGTTCAGACGACTCCGCCCGCTCATCAAGGTTTTCCGAACCGGCCCGCGACACGAATCCGTCACTGAGGGACCGAGGGACCGAGGGACTCAGGATAACGTTAGACTGGATCGTTGGTCCGCGGGTCCGAACAGTTTTCACATGTACGCACATCGACGTTCATGTATCCATCCGGCGTGACTTTCATTTACCCACAAATCGTCGCTGGCCTGATTCCAGCCATCGCAGGGCTGTTGGCGGCGAGGAATCGCCTGTGATTCATGCGGGCACACCAAATCGCGATTGCGAGGTGCGTCATGTTGGACGAGGGAAGCTGGATCGACGAGGAGCTGGCTGGATCGCGGTTTTGCGATGCGCGACCGGGTCAGCGCTTTCACGCGTTGATGAAGCAGCTGGGGAGCGCGGCGGGCGCGACGATCCCTCTGGCGTGCCAGGATGAGCGAACACGAAGGCGGCCTATCGCTTTCTTTCCAATGCTTCGGTGACGGAAGAGCCGATCCTGGCCGGCCGTTTCCAATCCACCGCCCAGCGCGCCGCCGCCGCGGAAGGGTTACTGCTGGTGCTGCAGGATACGACCGAGTTTGTGTTTCAGCGGTCGGCTCCAGAGAGCATCGGCTACACCAAGAACGTCAACAGCGGGCGCGACAAGGAGGGGCG
>JAFAVH010000146.1 GCA_019242655.1 Methylobacteriaceae bacterium | reverse complement strand
AACGCTTCGATCGTCTTCGGATTGGCATCGGCGAAGCGCTTCGGCGCAAACACCACGTCAAGCGTGATGTCGCCGAAGAGGTCGACCGAATTGACGACCGTGTGCACGCGCGGATTCTGCAGCTCAAGATTGGCGTAAGGTGGCGAGGCAAAATGCGCGGCGATCTCAGTCTTCCCTGAGGTCAGCGCTGCGTAAGCCTCGGGATGCGGAATGCCGACCGTAAGCGGATCGAGCTTGGCGTAATTGTCAGCGCCGAATTCCTTGGCAACTGCCATCTGCAACACGACTGCGGAGAGCGACGTCTTTATGCCCGGCATCGCAATGCGGTCTTTCGGCGAGAAATCCTTGAGCGATTTGACGTCGGCATTCGTGGTATTGAGAAGCAGTGCGGTTGCCGACATGCCGCTGATGCCGATGACCCCCGCGCGCGAATTGCCCTTTGCCTTCGACCAGAGTGCGAGAAATCCCGGTGCGCCCGTGCCCGCGATGTCGAGCGTGCCGGCGAGCATCGCATCATTTATGATGTTGCCCCCGTCGAAGAGATACCACGTGACCTTTATGTCGCCGAGGCCCGCCTCCGCAGCTTTCTTCTCCAGGAGCTTGCGGTCTTCCATCACGATCAGCGGCAGATAAAGAATGCCGTAGCCTTTGGAGATACGCACCTCGCCGACTTCAGCGCGCGCGGCGACCGGTGCGACATTTGCGGCGAACAGCAAACCTGCAAACAATGCGACCATTGGCTTGATGCGCATCACAATTCTCCCGCCAGTTCGCGGCGCCGGCGATCGAGCTCCTCACTATAGCGGCGCAGCGTGTGGCTTTCGGTAAGCAGTCCCAGCACCCGCAAATTCTCGCGCGAGTCGACGACAGCGAGCGCCTCCGTCTCGATCGAGTCGAACAGCGCCATCGCCTCTTTCGCGTTCATCTGGGGGAGGAGGAATGAGCGGCGAAGTTCGGCGATGTCGCGCACCGGAAGGTCTACGTCCTCATCATGCTTCTCCGCATGCGCTTCCGGCACCAGAACCATGCCGGCATAGCGGCCTTGGTCGTCGGCAAGGATCATCCGCTGCGTCGAGCCGAGCGGCACTTCCTTGCGGAAGTCGCCGACGCTCGTCGCGGCGGCAATCGTCGGCACGTCGCGTCGCATCAGGCCGCCGACAGTGAGATCGCGAATCCAACCGACGTCGTGCGCGCTGCGAATGCTCTCGCCGCGCAGATGCAGGCGCCACGTGGCGAAGGAATAGCCGAAAGTCTTGCGCACCGTTACCGATGACGCGACGACGGCGATCAGCACCAGCGCGGTAATCGGCAGATCGCCGGTCATCTCCAGCGCGAGGAACGTCATGGTGAGCGGACCGCCGACGATCGCGACAGCCAAAGCGCTCAGCCGACGATCGCGTAGACATTCGCGTCTGGCGCGCCGGGCAACGAGGAAAGTCCGGCGAGCGCCGCGGCCTGGCCGAGCAGCGCGCCGAGAAAAAGCGATGCAAAGAACAGCCCGCCGCGAAAGCCCGCCCCAATGCAGATCGCCGAGGCGATCGATTTGAGAAGAATGACCGACAGCAGGAATTCCGGGGCGAAGACATGTCCCAAGACGAGTTGCAGCGCGCCGTGGCCGGACGACAAGACTTGCGGCGATTGCATCGCCAGCGCGCCGCACAGAAGCCCGCCGATGGCCGGACGCAAAAAGCTCGGAATATGGCTGCGGCGAACGCCGCGCTCGAACAAGGTCGCGCCTTGCATCACCGCGATGCCGAATGCGGCGCAGGCGAGCCCGATGAGCAAAGCCGATCCGTAAGCGCTGAAGGACAGCATTGCCGGCCCGTGCGAGGCGAGAGCAACCGTGCTGCCGAAGAACAGCCGCGACACGAGCGTCGCTGTGAGCGAGGCGATCAGAACCGGTGCGAGATTTGCGACGGAATAGCTGCCGATGATGAGCTCGAATGCGTAGAACGCGCCGGTCAGCGGCGCGTCGAAAGCTGCGGCGATCCCGGCCGCCGAGCCGCAGCCGACAAGCGTGCGCAGATCGGCGCGGCGCATCTGAAAGCTGACGCCGAGCCGCGAAGCAAGCGCGGAAGATATCTGCGTGTAGCCGGCCTCCATGCCGACGGACGCGCCGCAGCCGTTTGAGATCACGTTCTGCACGACGACGAGCGCGCTATCGATCAGCGACATGCGTCCGCCGCGCACAGCATTCGCTTCAATCGGGTCGACAGGCACACGTTTGCGCCAGCGCCAGCGCGAGGCAAAGAACGTCACCGCCGCGAGGATGAGACCGCCGACTGTCGGGAAGAAAAGCACCGGCAGCGAGTCGAGATGACCGACCGCCGAAAGCCGCGTTCCCGGTGCGAGGCCGAAGAGGATCTCGTGCGCACGCTGAACCGTGGCGGCGAGGATCGAAACGATCACGCCGGAAACGACGCCGACGATTCCGGCAAGCAAAATCGGCCCGAGCTCGCTTGCGCGAACAAGCGCTCGCCATTTCCAGGGCACGAGGAAGGGCAGGCCGCGCCGCGCAATCCGGCGGGGCAGGTCTGTGGGGATCGTCACCATGTACGTCGATCGATTTGCATAAGTGATACGGGCGCCCGCAGGCGAGATTGACAGGGCAGGGGCGGGCGGTTCGACTGCCGCCCGCCTCCCGGAAAAGGCCTCCATACGCTTAAGATGTCTTAATGTCTCGGGTTTTGAGCTTTCCTGAACAGGTCTTGCGGCCTGCCGTCGCAGGTACGGTGACCGCGATCTGGACGGTGGTTGCGAGCATCGCTTACGCGACGCTGGTCTTTTCCGGGCCCTTGGCGCCGGCGCTTGCCGTCGGATTGTCGACGGTTCTTTCCGGATTCGTCATCTCCTCGGTCGTCATTGCTCTCGGGAGCGGTCTCACCGGCATGACCGCGTCGAACCTGACTGTCGCGGCTCCCGTCTACGCGGCGATGGGCGTCGCGATCTCGAGCGAATTTACGCGCATGGGTCTCACCGACCCGTTCACGCAGGCCGCCGCGGTCTCATTGGCGAGCGGCGCGGCGACGCTGCTCACCGGCCTGTTCTTTGTCGCTCTTGCAAGCTTTCGCTTGGGCTCGCTCGGGCAGCTTCTGCCTTATCCCGTCATCTCCGGATACAATTCGGGTATCGGCTGGTTCCTGCTTGTCGGCGGGTTGAAGCTGACGGTCGATCAGCCGCTCGGGATCGACACCGCTCATCTTCTCGACGGGTACACGATCGCGCAGCTTGCGGCGCTCATCGTCACGTCAGCCGCGCTGGTGATCGCGCCACGGCGCCTCGCGCATTGGGCGGTGTTGCCGGGAATTCTCATCGCCGCAGTGCTGCTCTTTCACCTTTGCCGGCTCGCTGCGGGTGTCGACACCGCTGCCTTGCAAGCCGGTCACTGGGTTTTCGGTCCGTTCAGCGGCAATTTCCTGCACATGCCGGCCATTGCCGGCGTGGCGAGCCTCGACCTCGATCTCGCGCGGCGGCTCGCGCCTTATGTCGTCGGCAGCGTTTTCATCGCGGCGGTCACGCAGATACTCGTTCTCTCGGCGCTCGAGAACGATTTGCGCCGGACCTTCGCGCTCAATCACGAACTCACGATGGCGGGCGCAGCCAACATCGCCGGCGGTCTTGTCGGCGGCTTGCCGACAGGTCAGGCGTTGTCGGCAACGGTGCTTCTCAATCAGCAGACTGGGCCCTCGCGGTTCGGCGCGCTCATTCCGGCGATTTGGGGCGCGATCCTTCTCGTCGCCGGCCCGACGCTGCTGGCTTATCTGCCGCGATTTGCGGTCGGCGCGTTGCTGATTGCGGTCGGGCTCGACCGTTTTCTAATTCGCATCCTTGCCGATGCGCGGATCAATCCGGTCCTCGAGACGATCATTGCGGCTATCGTATCGTTGAGCATCATCTTCTTCGGCATCCTGAACGGCATGGCGATCGGGCTTGCCGCTGCGATCGTGCTGTTTGCTTACAATTACCGGCGCATTCCGGTCGTGTGGGCGACCCTGTCGGGATCGGACGTGCGCTCCAATGTCGTGCGTTCGCCGGACGTGACGCGGCTGCTCGAGGCCGAAGGTGCGCGCGTCGTCCTCTTCCGCCTGCAAGGATATTTGTTCTTCCTCAACGTCTCGTCGCTGCGCAGCGTCGTCGAGAAGCGCGCCGACGAGAAGCCGGCGCTGAGCGACATCATCTTCGATTTCCGCGACGTGGTCGGCATGGATTCGTCGGCGCTGATGGCTTTTCGGCGCATCGGCCAGATTGCCGAGGAGAAGGCGTTCCGTGTCGCCTTTGCGAGCCTCGACGCCGAGTTACGCGACGTCTTCGAACGCGCGCGGATGTGGCGGGACGAGCGCGTCTTCCATGTCGAGACTGCCGACCGCGCGCTGCAATTGGCCGAAGACCGCCTCATCGCCGAGAGCGAGCGAGGCCGCGCAACGCATGCGCTCACGCTCTCGGATACGCTCGCGACGTTCGCGCCGGGAGAGATTTCGGCCGAGCGCCTCGCGCCGTATCTCGAGCATGTCGAGCTTCAACCGAACGAAGTGCTGATGCGTCTCGGCGATCCCGCCGATGCGATGTTCTTCGTCGAGACCGGCGAGGTCACGGCGGAACTTCAGCGCGAGGACGCAGCGCCGGTGCGCCTGCAGACGTCGTCGTCAGGCGCGCTGACCGGCGAGATCGCACTTTTCCGCGGCGGCGTGCGCACCGCGTCGGTGCGCGCGGAAGGAAATTGCCGCCTGGCGCGGCTGTCGAAAGCGGCACTTTCGCGCATGGAGCGGGATGATCCAGATCTGGCGCGGCTCATCCATCGCTTCATCATCGTGCAGCTTGCCGACAAAGTTGCGAACACGACGCGGATCGTCGGCGTCGGACTGCACTAAGGCTTATCGCGTACCGCCCAAATTCGTTGCGGTTTGGCCGAAGAGAATCTTCGCCGAATCCGGATTGATGTTCGGTGCGGTGTTGATCGCGGCGGCTTTGTCATAGGCGCGCTTGGTCGCCGGCCGCTCGCGGATCGTCTCGAACCAGCGCTTCAGGTGCGGAAAATCTTCGAGTTTCTGACCCTGCCGTTCGTGCGGCACGACCCAGGGATAGGATGCCATGTCGGCAATCGAATACTCGCCGGCGATGAACGGCCGGTCGGCGAGCCGCTTGTTCAAGACGCCGTAAAGCCGGTTCGTCTCGTTGCGATAACGGTCGATCGCGTACGGGATTTTCTCCGGCGCATAGGTACCGAAATGGTGGTTCTGTCCGGCCATCGGTCCAAGACCGCCCATCTGCCAGAACAGCCATTGCAGCACGTCGACGCGCGCGCGAATGTCGGAGGGAATGAACTTGCCCGTCTTTTCCGCGAGATAAAGCAGGATCGCACCGGACTCGAAGACCGAGATCGCCGCGCCGCCGCCTTGCGGATCCTCATCGACAATTGCGGGAATACGATTGTTCGGTGAAATCGCCAGGAATTCGGGCGTGAACTGCTCGCCTTTGCCGATGTTGACGGGCGTGATGCGGTAGGCAAGCCCGGTCTCCTCGAGAAACATCGTGATCTTGTGCCCGTTCGGCGTCGTCCAATAGTGCAGATCGATCATGTGCGTTTCTCGTTCTCGCTCAGCCGCGCGATGACGTCTTGCGGCACGGGCTCGCTCTTGAGCCGGTTCGGATCGTCGGGATGGCGGATCGTCCACACCCGCGTTTCGAACGCTTCGACGGAAAGCTCGCCGTGGTTGAAGAGCTTATGCTCGACGTTGAAGCTCGAGCGCCGAAATTCAACGACCGAGCTTTCGATCAACACGGTTTCGCCGAAGCGGCACGGCTTGAGGAATTTCGCGCGCGTTTCGACAAGCGGCCAGCCGGCAAAACGATAGCGCTCGAGCAGCGATTCCTTGGGGAAGCCGGCGGCGGCAAAGATATGCGCGGTGGCGCCGTCGAACCATTCGAAATAACGCGGATTGAAGACGATCCGGGCCGGATCGCAATCGCCCCATTCGATCAGCCGCTCGCGGCGTGCAACGAACATTACGTGTGCGACACCTTCGCCGCGCGCTTTTCGAGGAAATCGCGGAGCCGCTCTTTCGCCGCGGGATCGGCTTGCGCGATCGACGACATCATCGCTTCGAGCAAAAGTCCGGTGGCAGGTTCCGCCTCGGCGATGCGGGGCAGGGCCTGCATGACAGCGAAATTGGTGAGCGCGGCGTTCTGCGCAACGCGCTTGGCGAGCTCGATGCCCTTCGCGAGCCCTTCACCCGGTCTGACGACGTAATGCGACAACGCAAAGCGCAGGCCGTCATCGGCGCCGTAGGTGCGTCCCGTCAGCATCATCTCCATCATGCGCGAGGCGCCGATCAGACGCGAGATGCGCACCGAGCCGCCGCCGCCAACGAAAATGCCACGAATGCCTTCGGGTAGGGCGTAATAGGCAGAGCTCTCGGCGACGCGGATATGCGTCGAGGCGGCAAGCTCGAGCCCGCCGCCGACGACGGCGCCGTGCAGAACCGAGATCACCGGCACGCGGCCGAATTCGATTTTCTCGAAAGCCTGATGCCACATGCGCGAATGGAACATCCCTTCGGATGCGTTCTGTTCGCGTAAGTCCGAGAGATCGAGCCCGGCGGAGAAGTGATCGCCCGCGCCATGAATGACGACGGCTTTGATGTCGTCCGGCAGTGATGTGAAAAAGGCCTCGATGCCGCGCACGAGCGGCGGATTGAATGCGTTGCGCTTCTCCGGCCGGTTTAGCTGCAAAAGCGCGATTTCGTCCTGACGCTCTGCGATGAGCGATTGCGGCAAATCGCAATAGGGCCAAGCGGCCGGGGATTTGGGTTTCGACATTTCAGGTTTCCGCGAACGCGCCCCTTACAACAAGACTCCTGTGCGCGGTCAATCCGCGACCGATTTGCGCCGCACCTCGATGCTCACGTGATCTCGTACAATCGCAGGAGAACCTGGGCGGGCAGACGCGTGCCGGTACAGACGAAGAGCGAGCGCATCATCCACTTGAATTCCGCCGCGGCAGTCTCGAATGCCGGCGCTGCACGGAAGTAGATCAGCTTCGGATCGACCGGCTCGCCGCGCATGAGTTTTTCCGTCGCCTCGGCCGGCCCGTGGCGCAGCCCGCGATTGACGACATAGATGAGCGCGCCGCCTTTTGCTTCGACCACG
>JAFAVH010000375.1 GCA_019242655.1 Methylobacteriaceae bacterium | reverse complement strand
CATCTGACGCCGGGCGGACACATAATGGAGAGCGGCGCATTGGCGCTCGGCTGTCCGGTTATTCCCGCCGGCATCGGCAATACCGATCAGCAGATCGAGGCGATCCGCTATCTAAAGCCTTCGGGATATTGCGGGACGCCGGACTTCCTCAAAGTGCTACTCGATCGCGCGCGCGAGATGAAGAGTGATGTTGCTTCGATCAAACGCGGTCTCGTCTCCGGTGCCGCATTGCCAGGGACGTTGCGCACCGAGCTTGCGGATCGCGGTATTCGCGTGTTTCAGGCTTATGCCACCGCCGATCTCGGCGTAATTGCCTACGAAAGCGAGCAATCCGAAGGGATGGTCGTCAATGAAGGGCTGATCGTCGAAATCGTGCGTCCCGGCACGGGCGAGCCGGTTGCGAATGGCGAGGTCGGCGAAGTCGTGGTGACGCGGCTCAACGCCGACTACCCGCTGCTGCGGTTTGCGACTGGCGATCTTTCTGCTTTCCTGCCGGCGCGATCGCCTTGCGGACGCACCAATTTGCAGCTCAAAGGCTGGATGGGCCGCGCCGATCAGACGACGAAGGTAAAAGGTATGTTCGTGCATCCCTCGCAAGTCGCCGAGGTGCAGAAGCGTCATCCCGAGCTGGTCCGGGTTCGCCTCGTTGTGACCCGCAAAGGTGAGCAGGACGTCATGACCTTGCGCGCCGAAGCCAAGAATAGCGGCAACGGTCTGTGCGACGAGGTCGGCTCGACGCTGCAGGCGGTAACAAAACTGCGTGGCACCGTCGAAGTGGTCGCGCCCGGCTCGCTACCAAACGACGGCAAGGTCATCGCCGACGAACGGCCGGTGAGGTGAATTCGGATTAGCGCGCCCAGCGTTCCCAATATTCTCTCGATTGCCGGCTCCGATCCCTCCGGCGGCGCCGGACTCCAGGCCGATCTGAAAACATTCGCCACGCTCGGCTGCTACGGGATGGCGGTCGTCACCGCGCTCACCGTGCAAAATACGCAGCGCGTTTTGCGCGTGCATTTGCCGCCCGCCGATTTCGTCGCGGCTGAGATCGATGCGGTTTTCGACGACATCGACGTGCATGCGGTGAAGATCGGGATGCTCGGCTCCAGCGAGATCGCGCGCGCGGTCGCAGATCGCCTGAAACGAAAAAGTCTTTCGATCATCCTCGACCCTGTTCTTGCCGCAACAAGCGGCAATGCCCTCGGCACGTCCGATCTCGTCGGCGTGCTGCGTGACGAACTGATGCCTCTCGCAAATCTCGTCACGCCCAATCTCCTGGAAGCAGCGCGCCTTGCCGATCAACCAGTGCCGCGCGACGTCGAAGAAATGCAGCGCATTGCCGAACGGCTGCATGGGCTCGGCGTGCCCGCCGTGCTTGTCAAAGGCGGGCACCTCGCCGCAGAGGCGACCGATGTGCTGTTCGACGGCAAATCGCATCGGCGTTTCACAAGTCCGCGCGTCGACACTCGCGGCGAAACGCACGGTACGGGCTGCACGCTGGCCGCCGCCATTGCAGCGTATGGGGGAAAAGGCCTGTCGCTTCCTGATGCGGTCAAAGCCGCGAAAAAGTATGTAACCGAGGCACTGCGTGCGAGCCGTGATCTGCGTGTCGGACACGGCGCCGCGCCCTTGGACCACCTGTACGGCTTGCGCCCGCGCCTCGACGGCTGATCGCCTCGGGACTATCTATCTACGGCACATGCTCGATAGCGTTTCCCCACCTTCGATTGCCGACGGCGGTCTACGCCCCGCCGATCATCCGCCGGTCATTTCCGGCCTCATCGGCGTATTGCTTGTTAATCTCGGCACACCGGACGCAACCGACTATTGGTCGATGCGCCGCTATCTAAAGGAATTCCTCTCCGATCGCCGCGTCATCGAGACGCCGCGGTTCATCTGGTGGCCGCTCTTAAACCTCGTGATCCTCTCGCGCCGGCCGCAGCGCAAAGGCCGCGACTATGCGTCGATCTGGAATGGCGAGCTCGACGAAGGCCCCTTAAAAACGATCACGCGGGCACAGGCGGACAATCTCTTCGATTGGCTGGCGAAGGGCGGCTTGGGTCCGGATAGCGCGCGCATTCGTATCGATTGGGCGATGCGTTACGGAAATCCGTCGATTGCAAGCGCCGTCGCGCGCTTGCACGGTCTCGGTTGCGACCGCATCCTGCTTGTGCCGCTTTATCCGCAATATTCGTCGGCGACGACAGCCACCGTTTGCGACAAAGCTTTTGAAGCGTTTGCCACGCTGCGTTGGCAGCCGACGCTACGCGTCGCCCATCCCTGGTACGATGATCCCATTTATATCGACGCCCTTGCCGCCTCGTTGCGGGAGGGACTGGCCGAGCTCGATTTCGAGCCCGAGGTGATTCTCGCCTCGTTTCACGGCGTGCCGAAAGAATATCTGCTCAAGGGCGATCCCTATCATTGCCATTGCCAGAAGACGGCGCGGCTTCTGCGCGAAAAAATGGACTTGTCGGCAGAACGTCTCATTACGACCTTCCAATCACGTTTCGGCCCGGCCGAATGGTTGCAGCCCTATACGGACGAGACCGTGAAAGCGCTGGCGCAGCGAGGCGTGAAGCGGCTCGCCATCATCACGCCGGGATTTGCCGCCGACTGCCTGGAGACGATCGAAGAGATCGGCGTCGAGAACCGCGACATCTTTCTCACGAATGGCGGGGAGAAGTTTGCGCGTCTCGATTGTCTCAATGCGGATGAGAACGGGATGGCGGTGATCCGCGATGTCGTTCGGCGCGAGCTGATGGGCTGGATATGACTGGCTATTGCGTCGTGCTGACGACAAGTGACGATGACGCGCATGCCGAACGCATCGTCGATGCCGTGCTTGAAGCGAAACTCGCGGCTTGCTTGCAGCTCCTGCCGATCAAGAGCCGCTATGTCTGGGAAGGCAAAATCGCCCGGGACGATGAGGTGCTGATCCTGATCAAAGCGAAGAGCGCGGATTATGATGATCTCGCTGCCTGTATCCGCGACGCGCACACATACGACGTGCCGGAAATCGTGCGGCTCGATATTGTCGCCGGCGCGCAATCATATTTCGATTGGATAGCAGGGGTGACGCGGTAAATCGTTGCCGCGCTCGTCCCAAGGCCACGCTGGCCTTCCGGACGCGTTCGTGTATAAGCGCGCCAGCGCGAGCTCTTCTGCCCGCGCTCAACCGACCCTGCTGGACGACATCCCGGCATGGCCGCACCGGACCCTTTCACGGTCCTAATTCCCGGAATCGAAAGGAAATCCCGATGTCGATCACGGTCGAGCGCAAGAACGCGCTCATCAAGGACTATGCGACCAAATCCGGCGACACGGGGTCGCCCGAGGTCCAGGTGGCGATCCTCACCGAACGCATTGCCAACCTGACTGAGCACTTCAAGACCCACGTCAAGGATAACCATTCGCGCCGTGGGCTTTTGAAGCTCGTTTCGCAACGTCGCCAGCTTCTCGACTATGTGAAGCGCCGTGACGAGGCGCGCTACAAGTCGCTCATCGAGCGGCTTGGCATCCGCCGCTAAGGCGGTTTTTCCTGAGGCTTGCGAAATCGCCAGCCTCCTCCGGCGGCGGCAATGGGGCCGTCGCAAAGCTGAAAGCGGCACGTCATGGCCATGGCAGGATCGCCGGGCGCTGAAAGAAGGGCACCGCAACGCGGCGCCGTTCAGCCTCTCGCCATCTTGCCCGTGGCTATGCGCGTTGCAGCATCCACCTGAAGAAAGACAGACATGTTTGAACTACATCGCGAAGAACTCGATTGGGCCGGCCGCAAGCTCGTGCTCGAAACCGGCAAGATCGCCCGCCAGGCCGACGGCGCCGTGCTTTGCACCTGGGGGGAGACGACGCTGCTTGCGACCGTCGTCGGCGCCAAGGCGCCGAAGCCCGGGCAGGACTTTTTCCCGCTCACCGTCAATTATCAGGAGAAAGCCTTTGCCGCGGGACGCATTCCCGGCGGCTATTTCAAGCGCGAAGGGCGCCCGTCAGAGCGCGAGACCTTGATCTCGCGCCTGATCGATCGCCCGATCCGGCCGCTCTTCCCTGAAGGCTATCGCAACGACACGCAGGTGATCGTCACCGTGCTGTCGCACGATCTCGAGAACGAGCCCGACGTGCTCGCGATGGTCGCCGCCTCCGCGGCGCTGACCCTCTCGGGCATTCCGTTCATGGGGCCGGTCGGCGCGGCGCGCGTCGGCCACATCGGCGGCAAGCTGAAGCTCAATCCGACCATCGAAGAGATGAAGGATTCCACGCTCGATCTCGTCGTCGCGGGCACGGCCGACGCGGTGCTGATGGTGGAATCGGAGGCGAAGGAACTCTCCGAAGAAGAGATGCTCGAAGCCGTCATGATCGGCCACCGCGGGTTCCAACCGGTGATCGACGCGATTATCCGGCTTGCCGAGCGCGCCGCCAAAGAGCCGCGCGATCTGAAGCTTGCCGATACGAGCGCGGTCGACGAAGCGGTTCGCCAGGTTGCCGAAGCCAATCTCCGCGAAGCCTACAAGATCACGCAAAAGGCCGAGCGGTATGCCGCCGTCGATCGCGTCAAGGCGAGCGTGCAGACGCAATTGTTTCCCGAGGGCGCGGAAGGCGCTTATTCCAAGGAAGCCGTCTCGCATGCATTCCACGACTTGCAGGGCAAGGTCGTGCGCAACAACATTCTCGACACCGGCACGCGTATCGACGGGCGCGATGTGAAGACCGTGCGTCCGATCCTCGCGGAGGTCGGCGTCCTGCCGCGTACCCACGGCTCGGCGCTCTTTACCCGCGGCGAGACGCAGGCTCTGGTCGTCGCGACGCTCGGAACCGGCGAGGATGAGCAGTACATCGACTCGCTCGAAGGCACCTACAAAGAGCGCTTCCTGCTTCACTACAATTTCCCCCCCTACTCAGTGGGCGAGACCGGCCGCATGGGCTCGCCCGGGCGGCGCGAGATCGGCCATGGCAAGCTTGCCTGGCGCGCCATTCGTCCGATGCTGCCGAGCGCGGCGGAATTCCCTTACACGGTGCGCGTCGTCTCCGAGATCACCGAGTCGAACGGCTCGTCCTCGATGGCGACGGTCTGCGGCTCCTCGTTGGCGCTGATGGACGCGGGCGTGCCGTTGAAGCGGCCGACCGCCGGCATCGCGATGGGCCTCATCAAGGAAGGCGAGCGCTTCGCGGTGCTCTCCGACATCCTCGGCGACGAGGACCATCTCGGCGACATGGACTTCAAGGTTGCCGGCACGGCCGAGGGCGTGACCTCGCTGCAGATGGACATCAAGATCGCCGGCATCACCGAGGAGATCATGCGCGTCGCGCTCGCTCAGGCGAAGGACGGGCGCCTGCACATTCTTGGCGAGATGGCGAAGGCGATCACCGGCGCACGCGCCGAGCTCGGCGAATTCGCGCCGCGCATCGAGACTTTGAAAATTCCGACCGACAAGATCCGGGAAGTGATCGGCACCGGCGGCAAGGTCATCCGCGAGATCGTCGAGAAGACCGGCGCGAAGGTGAATATCGAGGACGACGGCACGGTGAAGGTCGCCTCGTCCGATGCGAACTCGATCAAGGCGGCGATCAACTGGATCAAGTCGATCGCCTCCGATCCGGAGGTCGGCATGATCTACGACGGCACCGTCGTCAAAACGGTCGACTTCGGCGCCTTCGTCAACTTCTTCGGCTCGAAGGATGGGCTCGTCCACATCTCGCAGCTGTCGAAGGGCCGCGTCGCCAAGACGACCGATGTCGTCAAGGAAGGCGACAAGGTGAAAGTCAAGCTCATGGGCTTCGACGATCGCGGCAAGGTGCGCCTGTCGATGCGAGTCGTCGACCAGCAGACGGGCGAAGACCTCGAGGCGAAGGAAAAAGCCGAACGCGACAACGAGCAGCCGCGCGCGGCGGCGGGCGAGTAAGCCCGTCATTGCGAGCGAAGCGAAGCAATCCATGATGATGCTTCTGGATTGCTTCGTCGCTTCGCTTCTCGCAATGACGATCGAGGGTCTGAATGAAAGCGCGCATCCGCAAGCTCGTGACAGTGGTCGAGGAAACGCGCACAGAAATGGGGCGCGCGATCAATCCGCCGACGCGGCGCGCGGCGGCGATCGCCGTTATCGAGAATCCGTTCGCGGGGAAATATGTCGATGATCTCTCTGACCTCATCGACATCGGCGAGGAACTCGGCGCGCTGTTAGCCGAACGCGCCGTCGCAGCGCTCAGCATTGACGGTGCGCGCGCCGAGAGTTACGGAAAAGCGGCCGCCGTCGGCGAGAATGGCGAGCTCGAACACGCTGCCGCGCTGTTGCATCCGAAAATGGGCGCGCCGGTGCGCAAGGCGCTGACCAAAGGCGCGGCGCTTATTCCCTCATCGAAGAAGCGCGGCGGACCGGGCGTGGCGCTCGACATTCCGCTCGGTCATAAAGATGCAGCGTTCGTGCGCTCGCATTTCGATGGGATGGAGGTGCGTGTCACCGACGCGCCGCGCGCCAACGAGATCGTGGTCGCCGTGGCGGTCACCGATTCCGGCCGCCCGTTGCCGCGGATCGGCGGCTTGAAGAAAGACGAGATCAAGGGCGAGGACGGGCTGCGGTAGCTGGGACCGCGCAGCTCACCCCTTCTTGTTCTTTTCCAACTCCGCTTTGAGCACAGCCAATTTCGCAAAGGGCGAATCCGGATCGGGTGCATGATCGCGCGAGCGGGTTTCCGTTGAGAACGTGCTCGGCCGCGACGCCCTGCGATCTTCGTTGCGGTCGTTGCGAGGTCTGTCGCGCTTGCCTTTGAAGCGGGGACGTTGATCAGGCGCGCGTGCAGGGCGCTCGCTTGCACCTGCCTCCGCGCTCGCCGCCTCGCCTTCGGGCTTTGGCTCGCGGTGCTGATCGCGTCGCAAGCGCTGTGCGCCATTCGCACCTTCTTTCTGTGGACGCGGCGTGATGTTGAACACGCGTGGTGCGCGCTTCTGCTGACGCTCGGGCCTGCGCTGGAATTGTTGCCGTCCCATACGCCAGACTTCGATCATGACGGGTTCGGCGGCGGCCGCTTCGATGGCTTCGCCAGGCTCACCGTTTGCCGCTGCAGTGCTCTCTTCGGCTTTGTCCGAGATCGTCTCACTCCCGGTGCTTTCTAATGCCGGTGCGATAGCGTCGTCGTCCTCTTGGGGCGCAATTGGTCCATCGCCGAGCGCGACGAGCGTCTCGCTTTCCGCCGGTGCATTCGATTCAGCGGCAGCTTCTACTGCGTTAGATGGCGATGCAGATGGCCGCGTCGTATCCACCTCCGGCACTGGCGTTTCGCTGGATTGCTCCTGCGATTCATCGCCACCAGACTCTTCGCCAATCCCTAAAGGCAGAAACGAATCGTCGGACGCGACCAAGATTTCTGCTTGATCCGTGGGCGCGGCGCTTGCATCTGCGTTTGCGCTCTCACCCGAACTTTGTGTCTCGCTTGCGCCGGCCGCAATAGGTTGCGACGGCGCTGCGGGTAGGAGCGGCACCGTGATGGCAGGTCCGGGCCGGCGTTCCATCACATAGCCGAGCGAGCGCAGGATCGAAGCAAAAGCTTCGCCCGAACATCCCGCCAGCGATGTCATTGCGCCGCTGATCACAAATCCATCCTTATCGGCGGCGCCAGGTGGCGGATTGCCGGGCGTCACACCTGGCCGGTACGAAATTGCGGGACGAATGAGATCGGCAAGACGTTCCAAAATATCGACGCGCACGGCGCGTTCGCCGCAAACGCGAAAGCCCGCTGCGCGATAGAGCTCCGCCGGAATTTCCGGATCGGCGACAAACGATGTGCGCCCTGAGGCCGCAAGGTGCGGCACTTCGTCGAGGCCCTTCACATCCAGACCGCCATTCTTCAACGCCCATAATTGCGCGGCAAGCGCGCGCGGCGCGGGCTTCAAGAGTTGCGGCAAGAACAGGTGATACGCACCGAATCGCACGCCGAACTTACGCAGTGCAGCGCGGGCATCCTGTGACAGACCACGCACGTCCTCGGCAACAAGCGCCCGGTCGAGCACGCCCAAATGCTCACCGATTTGGAACGCAATGCCGCGCGCAATTCCCTCGAGACCCTCGCCGGCCTCGAGATCGGCAAGCGGACCAAGATGTTTTTTGACGTGTTGTGTAAGCCAGAGATCGAGCCGGCGTTGAACCGCCTCAAGCGGCGAGCCGGTCAACTGCTCATCCGCAAGTATCTGCGCTCTGGGCGCAAGGATGTGGTCGCCCGCGGCGAGCTTCGCGATCGGTTCGCCGAGCCAGCGAATGATGCCGTCGCGCGCGAGCACAAAAGCTTCGTCGACCGCTTCGCTCACGCGCGTTGCACGCTGATCCATCTCGGTTGCGAGCGCTTTCTGCGCCGCGGCGTTCAGCGTACGCGCGGCCTCTCCCGCAGCCTGCGGATCGGGCGTAAAGCGGAAACCCTGCAGAAGGCCGACATGCTGGCCTTCGACCATCACGTCGCCGGCGCTGGTTATTTCCGCTTCAAGCATCGTATTCTCTCGGAGGCGGCGCATGAGCACGCTGGTGCGCCGGTCGACAAACCGCTGGGCAAGCCGCTCATGCAGCGCGTCGGACAGGTTGTCCTCTATCCGACGCGTGAGCCCCTGCCAATATTCGGGGTCGGCGAGCCAACCCGGACGGTTCGCAATATATGTCCAGGTCCGAACCTGGGCGATCCGCGCCGAGAGAATGTCGATATCCCCGTCGGTACGATCCAGGATCGCGAGCTGCCGCGCGAACCAGTCGTCGGGAATGAGACCGGCCCGCACGATGTAACCGAAGACAGAGAGCACAAGTTCCGCATGTGCTGCGGCTGCGACCTTGCGGTAATCCGGGATTTGGCAGACGTCCCAGAGCCGTGCGACGTCGGCGCGTGTCTTCACGTTGCGCCGCACGCTTTCGTCACGCGCCATGATGTCGAGGACGAGTTGATCTTCGGCGATGGGTGCGCGCGTCAAACCCCGATCTTCGGGAAACGTGTCCAGTGAACGGCCGAGCGCCTCGATCGAAGTGAAATCGAGATCGGAATTGCGCCACTGCAAAACGCCGAGTGGATCGAAGTGGTGGTCTTCGAGTGCCTCGATCAGCTCTTCGTCGAAGGGCGGACAACGACCCGTCGTGCCGAATGTGCCGTCGCGCGTATTGCGTCCGGCACGTCCGGCGATTTGACCGAATTCCGCCGGCGTCAGGCGGCGGAACTGATGCCCGTCGAATTTGCGATCCGAGGCAAAAGCGACATGGTCGACATCGAGGTTAAGTCCCATGCCGATCGCGTCGGTGGCAACGATATAATCGACATCACCGTCCTGATACATCGCGACCTGCGCATTGCGCGTGCGTGGCGACAGCGCGCCGAGAACGACGGCGGCGCCGCCCTTCTGACGGCGGATCCATTCGGCGATGGCGTAAACTTCCTCGGCCGAGAAGGCGACGATGGCGCTGCGTGGCGGCAATCGCGTGATCTTCCTGTCGCCGGCATATGACAACTTCGAAAGCCGCGGCCGCGACATGACATGGATGCCGGGCAGAAGTTCCGTGATCGCGCGCTGCATGGTGCCGGCGCCGATGAGCAGCGTCTCATCGATGCCGCGGCGATTGAGAATGCGATCAGTGAACACATGGCCGCGATCGAAATCGGTCGCGAGCTGCACCTCGTCCACGGCAACGAAGGATAGGGTCAGATCGCGCGGCATCGCCTCGACAGTCGCAACCCAATAGCGCGGCGATTTCGGCTTGATCTTTTCTTCACCAGTGATGAGCGCGACGGCCTCGGCTCCGGCCCGCTCAACGAGGCGGCCATAGACCTCTCGCGCCAAGAGCCGTAGCGGCAAGCCGATCATGCCGTTTGGATGCGCCAGCATCCGCTCGATGGCGTAATGGGTCTTGCCGGTATTAGTCGGACCGAGCACAGCGGTAACGCCGCTTACGCCGCGGACGGACGGGCGATTGCGCTCCGGCGCGAACGGCAAATTCATCGCACGTTCCCCGCCGCCTGCCGTCTCGCTTTGTGACGAGAGGCCGCCGCCGCGTTCACGCTTCGAACGCGGCGGGAACGAAACCGGGGCGAATCGCTGACTCGCAGGGAGTCTGCGTTTGTTCCAGCTAGATGTAGACAAGCTGTGGAAAGATCGCCCAATAACTTGTGTTTTGCAGCCTGTTCACCGGTGGACAAACGGGTGCGCACGGAATCGTCACGCGGACTCCGAATCGCCTGGGAGTCAAGGGCCAATTCCAAGAGCAAAACGCGTCGGCCATTAAGTTTTGGCCGGGAACACGAACGCAGCATGCACGAATCGCTGATCGAGACTGTTTCCCGCTTTGTCTCAATGAAGCGGGCCGGCAGAAAACCTGTCACGCTTTATCCTTGGCGACGCCGCGGCGGCGCTCTCAATGCTCGGGAATTTAGGAAGACGTGCCAGCAAGGGACATAAGTCTCGCGAGGCGGGTTCGCGAGAGGCCGCGCCTTGCAGCCAACAGCTAATTCGCGCCGGCCGCCTGCTTCGGCAGTATGGTAAATTCCGTTCCGTCGACGAGCAGCATCCCGGACATCGTCATGATCGAAATGCGCAGTGGTACGACCGCATGGGCGCGCTCGACCGGCGCGAGCCAGGCCTCGATCTGGCGGTTCTCGGCCATGTATTGGGTCGCCTTCGCCGCTGGCCGGTGGCCAGCGATCGGCACGTAACGGGCAGCGCAGACAGCAACGGGGCCGGAATAGCCTCGGACAGCCACGTCCTGCGAGCGGATGTACGAAAGCGTCACATCGTAGCGGGCGAAGCCGTCGAACACGGGGATCGTGCGATTGCAGGCGACAGGACCGATCAGCGGCTGCCCTGCCGGCACGTTCATGATCAGCGCGGAGACGGGATCGACGATGTTGTGCTTGTTCGCCTCTGTGACTGGTATCCGGCCGACCGGATCGGCGAATGGCGGCGAAATGTCGATGCCGCGAACCGCGCCTGCGCCCATCGCCATCCGCACCGTGCGCGTCTCGTAGGCGTTGGCCGTGGTGTTGGCGTAGGCTGTGGGAACGACGCCCGCGCGCCCGATTGTCCCAGAGGCCGTGGCTGCCCCTTTGGCGCTTGAGACCAGGGAAGCGATGCCTGCCAGCTTAACGCCGATGTCGATCTTGTAGCGTTGCGGCTCGAATGTCCCCACGGCTGTCGCAGTGCCGATCGGCAGCCCGATAATGCTGACGTCGTAGACCGCGCGGATATCCTCGCCATGTGCGGAGATCACCAAACCGGCAAGAAATGCCGCCGGCAAATAGGCACGAGGAAGCGGAAGGCGCATCAAGGCTTTCTGCCGAAGAACCGTGGCGATTCGGTGCCTAACCTGTCGGGCGAAATCGGGACGGTTTCAAGGCTCCGCTCTGGGTTGACGCCGGCAAAGCGCCTCCCCTATAGAACGGCCTTCTGCAGGACCTGATTGGCCGTTTTTCTCGGCTCGCGCTGGTCGCGCAGTGTCCAGCTCCTGTTTTCGCCGGCCCGAGCCGGCCGCCCATCCGGGCGATAAGACCCGAAGGTTCTTCCCATGTCCCGCCGTTGTGAGCTAACCGGCAAAGCCGTGCAGACCGGCAACCTGGTCAGCCATTCGAACCGCAAGACGCGCACACGCTTCCTGCCGAACCTCTGCAATGTCACGCTTATTTCGGATGCGCTCGGACGCTCCGTGCGCCTGCGTGTAGCCGCAGCGGCACTTCGCTCGGTCGAGCACCGCGGCGGGCTTGACGCATTCCTGACGAAAGCGCGGGAAGACGATCTCTCCCCCAATGCGCGCGCATTAAAGCGTGAGATCGCCAAGAAGGCCGCAGACGCTTCGGCCTGAACGCGCCCTTGGTGGGCCGGGCAGGACTCGAACCTGCAACCAGACCGTTATGAGCGGCCGGCTCTAACCATTGAGCTACCGGCCCATCGGCGCTCCAGTGGGCGGTTCCTACACCGGCCGGCGATCGCATCGCAACCGCGAAGCCGAAACGAAAACGGGAGCGCTTTCGGCGCTCCCGTTTGCTTCAAATATGCGGCTCGGCCTTAGCTCTTGATGCGCAACTTGCCCATGCCGATGCCGATCTGATTGAAGGCATTGTTCAGCGAATTGGCGTCATTGGCGATGAAGAAGTGCGAGGTGTCGCTCGAAGAACTATGCGTCGCGCAGTTCTGGAGCAAAGTCTGGCCTTGTGAATCGATCGGATCCGAACTGATCGAGAAGCCGACCGTGTAGATCACAACTCCCTGCTGTTTAGCGTTGGTGCAGGCTTCAAGTGTCAGCGCATCCAATGCAGCGCGTGATTGGCTCAGACTGGTGATGTTCTGGTTGGCGGGCGGCATGCGGCCGTTGGCCAGCGCGAAGTAACCCGGAGCTTCGTACATTGATCCGCCCCAGGTGTTCGAAACCGATGACCAGTTATTGTAGCCGTCGGTCATGAGCACGATCACCTTCTGATTGGTCGCGCTCGAGGAAGGATTGTACGCCTTGCCGTCTGAGAACGGCGCATTCGGGGAGATCGTTCGCCAGCCCCACATGAAGCCCTCATGCAGGTTGGTGTCGCCATTCGCGCTCAGACCATTGATCTTCGCGGTCAGCGTCGATTGCGTGGATGTCATCCGCAGCAGGGGCTGCGACAGGCACATGCCGTTTGGACCCCAGGCATTTGTGTTGTTTACCGACGGATTTATGTATTTGCAGGCGCGGGTCGTCAGCGTCTGGTCGTCCGTTGGCGCCGTGCCGGTACAACCCGAAGACGGTGTGTCGCTGATGTAGCTGTTCTGATAGGCCTGCGTGGTCGTGCAATATCTGCCCTGACAGGTCTGTTTCGGGTCGACTTCGTCAGGCGAAAGGTACGGGACATAGAGAGTGTCCGCCGTAGCGCTAGTCGGCGGCGTGTCGTTGACATTCTGCGGGTAAGGCT
>JAFAVH010000339.1 GCA_019242655.1 Methylobacteriaceae bacterium | reverse complement strand
ATGGAAAGCCGGCGTTCGGTACGGACCGATAAGGATTTGCAGCGCGATGGCCGCCGTTGCGGGTCCCGATCCGGCCCAGGCGCCGCAATCGAGGATGACGCGGCCTTCACGAGCGAGAATGTGACCGTCCCGATCGACTCCGGTCTTGAGCGTGACGATCGAAGATTGGCGCGGATTCGACGCTGTCAGTTCCTCCTCGCTCGTCGATATGATTTTGACCGGGCGCCCACTCGCCCGCGCGCATACAGCCGCAAACTGCTCAATACCGATTCGAAGTTTTGCGCCGAAGCCGCCGCCGATGCCGGGAACCACAACGCGAACCTGCGACGACGGGATCTGAAAGATATCGGCGAGCGTTGTCTGGATGTCGAAGGGCAATTGGGTGCTCGACCAGACATTGAGCGAACTGCCGTCCCAGGCCGCCGTTGCGACGCGCGGCTCTGTGTAACCCGCGTGAACCAGCGGCGTCGTAAAGCGATGTTCGTAGACGCGATGCGCGTTGGCAAAAGCCGCAGCGACATCGCCGTGATGCATGGCGCTGCGCCCAGCAACATTGCCGGATGCTTTGATGAACGGCGCGACCTTATAAGTCGCGAATTCCGGATGAATCGGCGGCGCGTCGGCCTTCATCGCCTCCTCCGGATTGAGGAGCGGCGGCAATTCTTCGAATTCGACCTCGATCAGTTGCACCGCCTCTTCGGCGCTCTCCAGCGACGTCGCTGCCACAGCGGCGATCGGATGTCCGACAAAACTCACGCGATCTGTCGCGAATACGGTCATATCCTTCACGGCATTGCCGTAGCGCACGGCCGGAATGTCGGCGGCGGTGACGATGCATTTGACGCCCGGCATCGCGGCAGCTCGATCGGTGACGATTCGAACAAGGCGCGCATGAGCGAAGGGACTGCGCAGCACCTTGGCATAGAGCATGCCCGGTAGTGCGAAATCGGCGCTGTAGATCAGACGGCCGGTGGTCTTGGCCGGCCCGTCGAGTCGCGGGAGCCGCTTGCCGGCGACGAGCCTCTCGTTGGGGATCATCATGACGCTGCCTGTGCTCCCTCGGCGCCGGCATCGGCGATTGCGTCGATGATTTTCTGATAGCCGGTGCAGCGGCAGAGCGTGCCCGAAATCGCTTCGCGAATTTCGTGGCGCGTCGGCGTTCCCGGATGTTCGGCAAGGAACGATTTCGCCGTGAGGATCATGCCGGGTATGCAATAGCCGCACTGCACGGCACCGTGTTTGAGGAACGCGACTTGGAGGGGATCGAGCGCATCCGGCGTGCCGAGTCCTTCGATCGTCGTGATGCTGCGACCGGCGGCCTGCATCGCGAGCAGGATGCAGGAGCACACCGCTTTGCCGTCGAGTAGCACGGTGCAGACTCCGCATTCGGCCTCGATGCAATTCTCCTTCGTGCCGGTCAGTCCGATTTCTCGGCGCAGCACGTCAAGCAACGTCCAGTGCGGCTCGATGAAGACCTCGTGCTCGCTGCCATTGATATTAAGGGTGAGCGCGTTGCGAAAGGTCACGACCGAGCACTCTTGATGCGGTCGATGCAAATTTTCAGTGCGCGGGGCACAAGCGCTGCGACAAGTAGCCGGCGGTATTCGGACGAGGCGCGGACATCGTCGATCGGCGAAACAGAGGTGAGTGCGGCTCTTGCGGACATCGCAACCACGCCTTCGTCAGGCACGCCGCCTTCGAGAAGGGCTTCGGCTTCTCGAGCACGGATCGGTGTCGGTGCTGCGGCGCCAAGCGCAATGCGTGCGTCGCGACATCGTCCGTCCGCTTCGAGCGTGAGACGCGCTGCAACGGAGATGATGGAGATTTCCATCGCCTTGCGCCGACCTGCCTTTAGAAAGGCGATTGCGCTCAGTGGCGGCAAATCGCGAAAGCGAACTTCCGTGATGATTTCGTCATGCGCGCGCACGGAGCGTCTCGGGCCGAGGAAAAACGCATTGAGCGGCAGCGTCCGCGTTCCGGATGGACCGACAAGATCGAGTTCAGCATCGAGCGCGAGAAGCGGCGGGATGAGGTCCGCGGCGGGTGATGCGTTTGCCAGGTTCCCGCCAACAGTACCCTGGTTGCGAATCTGATGGCCACCGACGACGCGCGCCGCCTCGCGTAAGCCGGCATACGGCGTGCCGAAGCCGAAGGCGGGGTAAGTTTCGACAGTCTTATGCTTTGTCAGCGCGCCGATGCGAAAGACACCGCCAGCGTGCGATATGCCGGATAAGCCGGCAATGCGGCTGAGATCGATGACATCGCGAGGCGTATTCACGCGGCGGTTGATCTGGATGATGAGATCGGTGCCCCCAGCGATGAACATCGCGTCGGGCCCGAGGTCGCGCGCGAGCATTGTAGCTTCCGCAAGCGTTTTCGCCTCGTGCAACGCGAAGCCCATCTAGTGCAGCGCCTTCTCGACCCTCGGCATCACCTGCGTTCCAAATGCAACGATCACGTCCTCGACCGTGCCGCCTTTCGGTGCCAGCGGCCGCACGATGATGTTGGCGATGCCAGCGCGTTTCAACTCGGCGATATGTGTGGCGACCTCGTCGACAGTGCCCGCAAGCGTCAAAGCATCGACCTGCCTATCGGTGATGTGCGGTACGATCGGAAGGTAGGGCTGCGCGCCGAGCGCGTAAGGCGCGTCGGCAGGCGCGAGCGCCTTGATCTCCGGCGCCAGCATCAGTCCCTGCTTCTCGGCCGTCGCGAATACCATCGTGCCGCGTGCAAGCATTCGCGCGACGCCGGGCCGC
>JAFAVH010000270.1 GCA_019242655.1 Methylobacteriaceae bacterium | reverse complement strand
CGGCGGCGCTCGTTCCGGTCGGCCAGCCCATGAACCCTGAGCGGCGTGCCGAGGATATCACCTATGGTGTGACGCGGGTTCAGCGACGCAAAGGGATCCTGGAAGATCATCTGCATGCGGCGTCGCTGTGCGCGAAGCGCGTTGCCGGACAGGCGTCGCACGTCCGTCCCGTCGAACAGGATGCTGCCGGACGTGGGCTCCACGAGGCGAAGAAGCGTCCTGCCGAGAGTCGATTTCCCGCAACCGGATTCGCCGACGAGGCCGACCGTTTCGCCGGGCTCGATGTCGAGCGAGACGTCGTCGACCGCATGCACGACGCCTCCGCCGGTGGCGAAAGAGGTTCTAAGCCCGGATGCCGACAGCAGCGCCATGGGATCGCTCTTCCACTATCGTCACGGGGCAGGCGACATGCCTTGCCGCCGACGCTGTTAACAGATCCGGGAAACGCGCCCGGCACGTCGGGATGCCGATCGGGCAGCGCGGCAGGAACGGGCAGCCCGATTCACGGCTTGCGGAAGCGATGCTGCCGTGGATTTCCGTCAGTGCGGCCTCACGATAGTGCCGATCGCCGTTCAGCCGCGGCGATGCCGCAAGTAAGCCGCGGGTGTAGGGATGCAAGGGACGTGCGAAGAGTTCGTCTGCCGGCGCTTCCTCCACCTTTCGGCCGGCATACATGACGACGACGCGGTCGGCCCACTGACCGACCACGCCGAGGTCATGCGTGATCAGCAACAAGGAGAGCCGCAGCTCTCGGCGCAGCCGGTCAAGCAGATCGAGGATCTGCGCCTGAATGGTGACGTCGAGCGCGGTGGTCGGCTCATCCGCGATCAGAAGCTTGGGCTGGCAGGCCGCCGCGATCGCGATCATCACGCGCTGGCGCATGCCGCCGGACAGGCGATGCGGATATTCGTCGTATTGACGGGCCGGTTCCGGTATCCGCGCGAGATCCAGCATTTCGATCGCGCGCGAGCGTGCCTGCCGCGCCGAAAAGCCCGAATGTAGCCGCAGCACCTCGCTGATCTGTCCGCCGATCGTCATCACCGGGTTGAGTGAGGTCATCGGCTCCTGGAAGACCATCGCGATATCGCGCCCGCGATGATGCCGCATGTCGCGGTCAGGCAGACTGACGAGGTCGGTTCCAGCAAAGGTGATTGAGCCACTGGATATCCGGGCTGCGTTCGGCAACAGGCGCATGAGCGACAATGCGGTCAGGGATTTGCCCGAACCGGATTCGCCGACGATGGCGACGGTCTCACCCTCATTCGCGGTGAAGCTCAATTCGCGGACGGGCGAGCTGTCCGGAAAGCTGATCGTCAGGTTCCTGACGTCGAGCAGGGCTTTTGCCATCAGCGCTCCCCGTTGAAACGAGGATTGAGCGCATCATTCAACCCGTCTCCGATCAGGTTGAGCGACAATACCGCAAGCACGATAACGAGGCCGGGCAGGGCCGTGAGATACCACGCGGTCCGGAGCAGTTCGCGGCCGGACCCGATCATGCTGCCCCAGCTCACGACGTTGGGATCGCCCAAGCCCAGGAACGATAGCGCGGATTCCATCAAGATGGCAGTTGCGACCATCACCGAGGCGGTGACGATGATCGGCGGCAGCGCATTCGGCAGAATCTCGCGGAAGATGATGCGGGCGTGACCATAGCCGAGGCCGTTCGCCGCCATCACGAACTCCTGCTCTCGCAGCGAGCGGAACTCGGCGCGCACGAGTCGCGCAATCGTCGGCCAGGTGATCAGCCCGATCGCCCACGTTATCGTGACGATCGAAGGTTGGGCAATTGCGACCAACACCACCAACAGCACGAAGCTCGGAATGGTCTGGAACAGCTCGATCAAACGAACAAGCAAGTCGTCGACCCAGCCTCCGTTGTAGCCGGCGACCGAACCGACGAGTATCCCCAGGGTGAGGCCGATGACGGTCGCGGCAACGCCGACCAGGAGCGAGATGCGCGCGCCGTGAAACAGGCCGGCGGCGAGATCGCGTCCGAGCGAGTCGGTGCCCAGCGGAAAGGCTCTGTTCTGTCCTGGCCATAGCAACGGCCGACCGACCATCGAAAGCGGATCCCCGGGATAAAGCACCGGCGCGAGCAGAGCGGCAAGGACGACGAAAGCAAGGATGGAAGTGCCGGCCAGCGCGGTCGGGCTGCGCAGGAAAATACGAAGCGCGCGGGACGCAGCGACGGTCTGCCTGTCGGCAACAAGGTTGGTGTCGGGAGCATGGAGGTTCGACCAGGACGGTCCGGCCGTCGCTTCCGGCGCGGCCGCGCCGGACAGCGAAGGGTCGGCCGGGCGGGCGATGTCGGCGTCGGTAGACGTCATCAGCGGACCTCGATCCTCGGATCCAGCCAGGCTTGCAGCAGATCGACCATCATATTTGCGATAATCACCACGAAGGACGACAGCAGCAGTACGCCGAGGAGAATGCTGAAGTCGCGGCTCATGACGGCTTCAAAAGCGAGGCGCCCGAGTCCCGGCCAGCTATAGACCGTCTCGACCACGACCGCGCCGCCGAGCAAGCCGCCGAGATGCATGCCGGCAACCGTCGTCACCGGCAGCAGCGCGTTCCGGAGCACATGACGCAATGTGATGGAAAGCGGCGAGAGGCCCTTCGCGGCTGCGGTCCGCACGAAATCGCGGGTGTTGACCTCGAGCATCGCCGCCCGCGCCAGCCGCGCATAGATCGCGACATAGAACAGCGCCAGCGATGTCGCCGGCAAAATCATGTAGCGCAGTTTGTCGAGCAGGGCGCCGGCACCCGTCAGGCCCGCGCCGATGGTCTCTGATCCGCCACTCGGCAGCCAGCCGAGCTTGACGGAGAACAGCACGATCAACATCAGGCCGATCCAGAAGCCCGGTATCGAATAGAATAGTATCGCAACAATCGAGATCACCCGATCGGGCCATCGGCTGGAAAACGACGCCATCACGACGCCGGCTGAAATGCCGATGACGATTGCGATGGCAAGCGCCGTCAGCATAAGCGACAGCGTGCCCGGAAGGCGCTGGCCGATGATCTCCGCGACCGGCAGGTTGTAGCGCGGCGAAAAGCCGAGCGAGAAATGGGCGAGATTGTCGAGATAGGCAACAAGCTGGACGAGAACCGGTTGGTCCAGGCCGAAGCGGGCTCGCAGGGCCGCGACCGTTTCCATCGTGGCCGAGCCGGATTCGCCGGCCAGTACGTCGGCGGCGTCGCCTGGCGCGAGTTGCAGCAGCAGAAAATTGATCACCACGATTCCGATCACCGTCGGAATTGCCTGCAGGGCCGTACGACGAAAAGTCTTCGCGAGACGTCCGATACTCGACATGTTTTTTCCAACTCGTGGGGTCACATCGACAAAATACGTTTCAAAATACGTTTGATGTCGAGATCGCTTGCGCTTTCGCAAGCAGAAGGCGCAAGCGAGTCCGGTTAGTTGACAACATTGGTGACGCAAGTCAACGTTGGATGAGTTTGCATGCGATCAAACGTTCACTGAAGCGAGGTGTCGTATCGATGCGCGCTCGTCACACAGATCGTTGAAGAACAGGATTGATCATGGCGATAGTCCACAAGCCCGGCGCAATTGTGGGATGGCCGCTGTTCCAAAGTCCTGCTCAATTTCCGGACAGTCCGCTTTCGAAATCTCTCAAGCAGCCGCTCCTGCTCGGTCTGTTTCTCCCGATCCAGGCCGGCGGCTGGAGTGCGTCGAGTCTTCCGCGATCGACGACGTGGACGTTCGACTACAATCGCGATCTGACACTTGCGGCAGAAGGATTCGGCTTCGACCTCGTTTTTGCGTTGTCGCAATGGCTGCCGAAGGGCGGATATGGTGGCGTGTTCACCGGCGAGGCACTCGACTCCTTCATGACGACAGCCTCGCTTGCGGCGTTGACGTCGAAGATCATGCTGATCTCCACGATCCATGTCCTCTATGGCCCGATTCACCCTCTGCATCTTGCCAAATATGGAGCTACCATCGACCATATTTCCGGAGGCAGATGGGGGATCAATGTCGTCACCGGCCACCGCGCGATCGAGCACGAGGCGTTCGGTTGGAACCAGATCGAGCATGATCGCCGCTATGAGCTGGCGGCGGAGTTCATCGAGGTGCTGCAGCGGCTCTGGAACGATCGCGAGAACTTTTCCTTCAGCGGCGAATCGGCGTGGCGGTTGAGCAATGCCTTCGTGACGCCGAAGCCGCGCTTCGGCAGGCCGGTTCTGGTCAATGCGACCGGCTCCGACGCGGGTATTTCGTTTGCCGGCCGCTATTCGGATATCGTGTTCGTCACGAGTCCCGCGGGCTCTTCCTTCGAAGATGCGATCGAAGCACTGCCGCCTCACGTTCAGCGCG
>JAFAVH010000062.1 GCA_019242655.1 Methylobacteriaceae bacterium | reverse complement strand
CGAAATCCGGCAAGTTCTTCGGCGCCTTCGCAAGCGCATTGGCGCCCGGCGTCACAACGATCGTGTTGTCGCCGCGCGCATCGACTGTGATGATGGCAACGCCGGTCGAAGTGCCGCTTTCGATCGCAACGCCGCTTGTATCGACGTTGTTCGCGCGGAGATAGGCGAGCATCTTCTCGCCGAAATCGTCCTCGCCCACGCTGCCGACGAGAAAACTCTTGCCTGCGCATCGCGCTGCGGCAATCGCTTGGTTTGCGCCTTTGCCCCCCGGGTGAAACGCGACGCTCGTGCCAAGCACCGTCTCGCCGACGCGCGGACGCCGCTCGCACGTGGCGACGACATCCATGTTGATCGATCCGAAGACGAGGACCTCCGTCATCGCATCATCATCCAGCCGGCATAAGGAAAGGTGGTGGGCGGTGACGGGCTCGAACCGCCGACCCTCTCGGTGTAAACGAGATGCTCTACCAACTGAGCTAACCGCCCTTCGCACGATGTTTTAGGGAGGCCGTCCCACGGGTGCAAGGCAACGGGCGGCGGGCGTCCCGCGCCGCGATTTACATTATCCCAATTTCCTTTCGGCTAAGCTCTGGACTTCGGTTTGGGGCAGCCTAGCTCAGCTATGGACTGCCATTCCGATCAGGGGCTCGCGCATGTCGAAAAGCCTGCTTGCCTTCACCGCCGCTCTCGCGCTTGCCGCATTTTCGTTTCCGGCCAAAGCCGGCGCCCCGATGACCTTCCGCCTATTGCAGCTCGAGGATTCGAGCCGCTGCGGCTACCAATGCGCCCAGGCGATCGTCGCCGATGGCGAGATCACGAATTCGACGCCGCAGGAATTCCTGTCCTTCGTCTCGCAGAATCTGCAGGGTAACGTGCGCGCCGTCGTGTTCCTGAACTCGCCGGGGGGCCGGGTCGTCGCGTCAATGG
This sequence comes from Methylobacteriaceae bacterium, assembly GCA_019242655.1. Classification (GTDB taxonomy): domain Bacteria; phylum Pseudomonadota; class Alphaproteobacteria; order Rhizobiales; family Beijerinckiaceae; genus JAFASC01. Next base: position 2,766 of record JAFAVH010000062.1, on the reverse strand, counting down.
AACTCGGCCAGATGTTCCGCAAGCTCGGCGTCGCTGCGATCGTTGCGCGGGCAGGTGAGACCTATGGTGGCACGGCGGTTGCGGCCGGCCATTGTTTCTCAGCCTGCGTCTACGCTCTGATGGGTGGCAGCAAGCGCATCATCCCGCCGCAAAGCAAGGTGGGCGTGCACCGCATGTTCCAGTACCAGGCGTCGGTCGACCCTTCTTCAGGCGGCGCCACGATCTATCGCCAGTATGATAACGGCAAGATGCGCGCGATGTTGTCGCGTTATTCGCGGCAGATGGGCGTCAACAGCCGCGTCATCGAGGATGCCGAACGCACCTCGTCGGATTCGCTCCACGTTCTGTCAAACGGCGAGATTGCTCGCTGGCGTCTCGGCCAGCCGAAGCTCTGATCCACGCAAGCGTCAGTCGACGACGTCCGTCTGCGGTCGGTCGGTTCCTTCGGCGCGCTCGGTGTGCCATTTGCCGCGTTCGTCTTCGTATTCGATGGTCTCGCTCGGACCCGGCAGCCTTTGCTCGGCGGCGGCGCGTTCGGCGGCTCGGATCGCCGCTTCATGCGTTGGGAACGTCTCGGAAAAGACGTCGCCGAGCTTGTAGGCCCAACCCCCATCATGCTCGACGATCTTGTATTTCACCTCTGACATTTGTCGCTCCGGATCGATTCTGAATGCGAACTGTAAGAGCTTTGCCAGAGTTCCGGAATCGAAAGGAAAACCCGGCGTTCGGGGGCCTCCCTTCGCCTTGACTTGGCAGGGGTGCTGGCCTAATCGGCGAGCCTTCCGCGCGCGCGTGCGGTCCCATGCGGGGGAGTAGCTCAGTTGGTTAGAGCGCCGGCCTGTCACGCCGGAGGTCGCGGGTTCAAGTCCCGTCTCTCTCGCCAGTAACCACGACCACGCCAATCATGGATTTTGTGCTAGGCCTCCCACGCAAGCGCGTGTGAGGAATCACCCGATGACGGAAACGACGGGCGGCATCAAGATCGCCGTTCTTGACGATTACCAGAATGTCGGCCGCTCGCTCGCCGATTGGGCGAGCCTCGCGCCGCGCGCGCAGGCCGTGTTCTTTCACGATCACGTCGACGATATCGAGCAGGTGGCCGCGCGGCTTGCCGACTTCGAAGCCGTCGTGCTCATGCGCGAGCGCACGCCGATCACGGCCGATCTCATCGCACGGCTGCCGAAACTCAAGCTGATCGTCACGGTCGGCATGTGGAACGCCTCCGTCGATTTCGACGCCGCGAAAGCGCGAGGCATCGTCATTTCCGGCACTCCCGGCGGCGATCCTGCCGCGACACCGGCTTTGACATGGGGTCTTGTGCTTGCGGTGACGCGCGGCATCACAGAGCAAGCGGGCTCCGTGCGCGCCGGTGGCTGGCAAGTCGGACTGGGCGCCGACATTCACGGCAAGACGCTTGGCGTGCTCGGCCTCGGTAAGATCGGGCAGGCGGTCGCCGGCTTTGGCAAAGCCTTCGGCATGAAGGTCATCGCCTGGAGTCAGAACCTCACGCTGGAACGCGCGGCGGAAGGCGGAGTCGAGCGTGTTGAAAAGGATGAGCTGTTCCGGCGCGCCGACGTGCTCTGCATCCATCTAAAGCTTGGGGAGCGCACGCGCGGCCTCGTCGGCGCACGCGAACTCGGGCTGATGAAAAAAACCGCCTATCTCGTCAACACAGCGCGCGGACCGATTGTCGATGAGCTGGCGCTGATCGCTGCGCTCGAGCAGCGCAAGATCGCCGGCGCCGCGCTTGACGTTTTCGACGAAGAGCCGCTGCCGCAAAACCATGCATTCCGCTATCTGCCGAATGTGCTGGCGACACCGCATATCGGTTACGTCAGCGAAAAAACCTATCGCGCCGCATATCCGGATGCGGTCGAGGACATTCGCGCCTGGCTCGACGGCAAGCCGATCCGAGTACTGAACGGGTAGAAGATTCGCGTTGAACAGATCATGGTCAGATCGGCGATTGCGGAGCTTGGCTTTCGAAGCGGATAAAGATGCGGCGACCGGCAATTGCCCCGCCAAGCCCGCTGGTGATCGCAACCGGCGTGCACTGAGCAAGGGCGGCGAGGGTGGAAGCGACAAAGCGCCTTTGTGCGTCGGCATCCCCGGTCAATTTCGAATACGTGATCGACGGCTGACCAAACATCGTGCCGTCGCGCCTAAGCGTGATGCCGATGGTTACCTCAGACCTCTCACTTCCCACTGGCGTATGCCAACAGCGCGTGAGCGCGGGAAACAGTTCACGTAGCGTGTTCGCCGGAGCCGCCGCTGCCACCGAGACGCTCGCCAAAATGAAACCTAGGGCCGGCAGAACGTCCCGCTTGATCAAGATCGTCAATTCAGCCGCGCGCCGACGCGACAACAAGCGGGAATGCCGCCCTTCTGGACGCAGTCATTGATTGCATTCTCCATCGCCCGCTCGACTGTGCTGCTCTGTCCGTATCCTGTTACCCCAGTCTTTTTGCAATAAGCCAGAGCTGACTTGTTCGACTGCGCGTGTGTAGGCGTCAACATGAGAACTCCGAAGATGACAAACACGACGACTTTCATCATGATCTCCGCTTGTACAGAGCGCTCGTGCCGCTCCCCACGTCACCGACAAACCTAGTAGGTTGCGCGTCCGCCGGACAGATCGAACACCGCGCCGGTCGTAAAGGAGTTCTCGGCAGAGACTAGAAACGCAACCATTGCCGCGATTTCTTCAACGAGCACGAACCGGCCACGCGGGATTTTCGACAGCATGTAATCGATATGCGTCTGCGT
>JAFAVH010000036.1 GCA_019242655.1 Methylobacteriaceae bacterium | reverse complement strand
CGCAATTCATCGTGTTTCGCGGCCGAAGCCGTCCCGATGATGATTGCACCGATATGCTTTGCGATCTGCGTCGCCGCGATTCCCACCCCGCCGCCGGCTGAATGAATGAGCACCGTCTCGCTCGCTTTCAGCGCGCCCATGACGACGAGCAATTGCCACGCGGTGAAGTAGTTCACCGGAATCGCCGCGGCTTGCATCGCGGACAAAGCCGGTGGGCGGACGAACGCTTGGTTTGCCGGCACGCAGACGACATCCGAGTATCCGCCGAACCGCGTTAGCGCCACGACGTCACGGCCGATCCAGCTTGCATCAGTGCCGCTGCCGGCGGCGTCGATACGTCCGCTGACCTCGTAGCCCGGAACGACGGGCATGCGCGGCAGGTCCGGATAAAGGCCCATGCGGCCCATTATGTCGGCGAAGTTGACGCCGCTCGCCTCGACTCGGATTCGCACTTCGCCGGGCGATGGCAAGGGATCCGGCGCGTCCCTAAGCTTGAGGACGTCCGGGCCGCCTGCTTTGGTGATCCAGATTTGCCGCATCGCCTTCCGCGCGAGGGTGGACCGTACGAAGCTTACGCCACCGCCTGCTCGACGCGCGAGATCAGCTCCGCGGCAGACCAGGGTTTGCGCAGGAAATTGGCGCCGGGAAAATCACCGGCGAAATAACCTGATGTGATGATAACGCGTAGATCGGGCCAATTGCGCTTGACCGTGCGCGCAAGGTCGAGCCCACTCATTGCGCCCGGCATGCGAACGTCGGTGAACAGGACATCCACGTTCTTTTCATCGTAAGTCAGAACGTGCAGCGCTTGATCGGCGTCCGCGGCAGCGATCGTATCAAAACCTGCCTCGGCCAATATATCTGTCGCCAACGCGCGCACGGCCGGTTCGTCATCGACGATCAACACGCATGCGGCCATGTTTCAGCTCCATTCCTCCGGCCCGCAATGACCTTGCCCGCCTTTTCGGGCGGAAACGCGTCGCCTTGGGCGAAGGCGTAGTAAGGTTGGAAACGGAACGCAGACGCCACATAGCGCGTACTGCACGCTAGTACTCACACATTCGTGGTCGATTTCCTATTCCGCCGCCGGCCGCGCCTCGCGCGAAGCTGCAGCGGCAAGCGTTTGCAGCACCTCAAAACCTTCGAATTGCGGGTGGCCGAGATAGAGCGGCTTGTTGTCCCCCGCGCTGCGATGAGCGGCGCGGAAAGCGTCCGACTGCGTCCAAGCCGTAAACGCATTTTGATTGGCCCAAACCGAATGCGAGGAATAGAGCGTGTGGTCCTCGGATTCCGGCCCGCGCAAAAGGTGAAATTCGATGAAGCCTGGCACGTTCTGCAGATGCGTGTCGCGCGAGAGCCAGACCTTTTCGAAGGCCTCCTCCTCGCCCTTGATGACCTTGAAGCGATTCATTGCGATGAACATCGAAACCTCTCTTCCGGCGCTAGCCCGGCAAATAGGTCTGCGGCGCGGCCGGACAAGCAATCATCGCGCGCCGGTGAGCGCAAATCCGGCGGTTTTCTTGTAATCGTCGGAAAGTGCGCGCAGCTCTTCCTGCGTGATGTAGCGGTCGAGATCGTCGAAGGGCCTGTCGCCGACAAGCTCTTCGACCTTGATGTTGATGAAATCCGGCGGAAACGCGCGGTTGGTGCGCACGATGCGCGCGGTCGCCGGCAGGCGCTCGGCTTCGTAGGCACGCAGCGCCGCGCGCGGATCGCCGGATTGCTGCAAAAGATCGGCAAGAACGCGCGCGTCGATCGCCGCCTGCGCCGACCCGTTCGATCCGCGCGGATACATGGGATGCGCCGCATCGCCCGCGAGCGTCACGCGGCCAAAGGTCCAGCGCTCGACCGGGTCTTTGTCGACCATCGGATATTCCAGGATTGCATCGGCTGTGCGGATCAGCTCGGAGACGTCAAGCCAATCGAATTTCCAGTTCGCGTAGATCGAGTGGAAGTCGGCGAGATCGCCCGGCTTATTCCAATCGTTCTTGCGTGTCGTATCGCGCTTGATCTCCGCCATCCAATTGATGAGCTGATTGCCGTTGCGGTCTACATTATCGGCGATCGGATAGATGACGATCTTGCCGGTGAGAATCGAGCCGATGCGCATATAGGTGCGCCCGTCGAGAATTGGCTTGCGCCGTGTCACGCCCCGCCAGGTATTGATGCCGGAGAATGCGACCGCATCGCCGGGATAGAATTGCTTGCGGATCGTCGAGTTGATGCCGTCGCACGCAATGATGAGCGCGCCGGAAACGGCGGGCAGCGCGCGGCCGCTCATCGTCTCGTGCAGATGAATGCGCGCTTCTCTTTCGTCCTGTTCCACCCCGATGCAGGATCGATCAAGCTCGATGCGGTCTTCACCCAGCGCATCGCACGCGGCCTCATAAAGCAGCATCTGCAAGCGGCCGCGATGGATGCCGACTTCCGGGTATGGGTAGCCGGCGAACTTGCCGCGCTGTTCACGATAGATGAGCTGGCCGAAGCGATTGTAGAAGCGGCTCTCGCTATTCTCGATTCCTGCGGCGAGCAGCTTTTCCTGCAAGCCGAGCGCGGTGAATTCGCGCATTCCATGCGGCAGAAGCGTGATGCCGACGCCGAGTTCCTTCATCTCCGGCGCGCGTTCGAAGACGCGGCAGGAGATGCCGCGCTTGTGCAGGTTCAGCGCGAGTGCGAGCCCGCAAATCCCGGCGCCGACGATGAGGATTTCGTCCATTGCGGCGGCTGCCTCAGTGACTTGCCAACGCGGCACCGACGGCGCGCTCCTCGAGATGCCGTTTCGCCGGCGCAAGCCGGCTCAATATGATGGCGGCGCAACTGGCGATGAGCACCGGCAGCGCGCCGATGAGGAAGATCGTCGGCGTGTGCCATTCTGCCGCCAGCATGAGCCCGCCCAGGACCGGCCCGATGATCGAGCCTATGCGCCCAATGCCGAGCGCCCAACCGACTCCGGTCGAGCGGATGAAGGTCGGATAGAAGCCCGCGGCGACCGCATTCGACGCCGTCTGCGCACCGACAATGCAGAAGCCGGTGGCAAAGACGGCGGGGATCAAGAGCGAGACCGAATTGCCGGCCGAGCCAGTAATCGCGATGAGAATAGCCGCGCCGAAATAAGCCGCGGCAAGAATGAGGAAGGGATTACCGCGATCGATGAGCCGCGCGAGCGTCAGGACGCCAATCGCGCCACCGACTTGCAGGAGGCTCGTCGTGATGACCGCGAGTTCGACGGAAAGGCCGGCATTGTTGATGACGGTCGGCAGCCAATTGGCGAGGAAATAAAGATCGAGCAGGTTCATGAAGAACATGATCCAGAAGAGGATCGTCGCGGCGGCGCGCCCTTCCGTGAAGAGATGCATGACGGTGAAGCCGCGCGGATGCTCCTCGCCGA
>JAFAVH010000421.1 GCA_019242655.1 Methylobacteriaceae bacterium | reverse complement strand
GGTGAAGCGCGAGGACTTGTCGAGCGTCACCTTGCAGACCGACTGCACGAGCTCGCTATAGGAGACCTGGTCGCCGAAGCCGCAGACCATCGCCGCGACCTGCGTGTCGAAGAGCGGCGCCGGAATAAGCTTGGCGAGATGCCAGATGATCTCGATGTCTTGGCGCGCGGCGTGAAAGATCTTGATTACGCCGGTGTCGGCCATGAGATCGAAAAAAGGGGCGAGGTCGAGCTCCTCGGCGAGGGCGTCGACGGCGACCGCCTCGTCGTCGGAGGCGAGCTGTATCACGCAGACCTTCGGCCAGAACGTCGTCTCGCGCAGGAATTCGGTATCGACGGTGACAAAGGGATGGCTCGCTAGGCGCCGGCAGACGGACCGCAATTCGTCCGTCGAGGTAATGAGGCTCATGGCGGGTGACATAGTGGAAAGGCGGAAGCCCGGCTAGCCGCCTCGCCTTGACAGGCCTCCCCCTCGCGTGCCGTTGTCCCGCGCGCTTTTTGAGCGCCCGCCGGCTCGGCCCCCCAATCGAGATGAGAATGCACCGCTACCGCACGCATAATTGTGGAGAATTGCGCGGCGGCGCCGTCGGCGAGAGCGTCCGCCTCTCCGGCTGGTGCCATCGCATCCGCGACCATGGCGGCGTGCTGTTCATCGATGTGCGCGATCATTACGGGCTCACTCAATGCGTGATCGATCCGGATTCGCCTGCTTTCAGGACGGCTGAGACGCTTCGTTCGGAATGGGTGGTGCGAATCGACGGGGAGGTCCGCAAACGCCCGCCCGGCACCGAAAATGGCGAGATGCCGACCGGGCAGATCGAGGTCTACGTGACGGAAATCGAGGTGCTCGGCCCCGCGGCGGAATTGCCGCTGCCGGTCGCGAGCGACCAGCCCTATCCCGAGGAGACGCGGCTCAAGTACCGCTTCCTCGATCTCAGGCGTGACAAGCTCCACGCCAACATCATGCTGCGCGGGCAGGTGATCGAAAGCATCCGCCGGCGCATGCGCGAGCGCGGCTTCTTCGAATTCCAGACGCCGATCCTGACTGCGTCGAGCCCCGAAGGCGCGCGTGACTATCTCGTGCCGTCGCGCATTCATCCCGGAAAATTCTACGCGCTGCCGCAGGCGCCGCAGCAATTCAAGCAATTGATCATGGTCGCCGGCTTCGACCGCTATTTCCAGATCGCGCCGTGCTTTCGCGACGAGGATGCGCGCGCCGATCGCTCGCCCGGCGAGTTCTATCAGCTCGATATCGAGATGAGCTTCGTCACGCAGGAGGACGTGTTCAGCGCGGTCGAGCCGGTGCTGCGCGGCGTGTTCGAGGAATTCGGCGGCGGGCGCGACGTGACGCCGCGCTTCCCGATGATCCCATATCGCGAGGCGATGCTGAAATACGGCACCGACAAACCGGATTTGCGCAACCCGTTGATCATCGCCGACGTGACGGCGGAGTTTGCGCGCGACGACGTGACGTTCAATGCGTTCAAGAATGTCATCAAAGCGGGCGGCGTCGTGCGCGCCATTCCAGCGCCGGGCGCGGCGGCGCAGCCGCGTTCGTTCTTCGACAAGCTCAATGATTGGGCGCGCGGCGAGGGCGCGCCGGGTCTGGGTTACATCGTGCTCGAAGAAGGCGACGAGCTTGCGCACGAGCAGTGGGTTGAGATTTCCGGCCGCGCACAAGCAATGAGCGAAGACGATACGCAGACCGAGCGCGACCTCTCGCATTGGCGCCGGCTCACCGGGCGTGGGCCGATCGCCAAATTCGTGCCGCGCGCGGCGCTGATTGAGATGGCGGTGAAGACTGGGCTCAAAGCTGGCGACGCTGTCTTCTTCGCCTGTGATCAGGAGCTGAAGGCGGCAAAACTCGCCGGCGCCGCGCGCACGCGCATTGGCGCCGAGCTCGGCTTCTCCAAGCCTGGTGTGTTCGAGTTCTGCTGGATCGTCGATTTCCCGATGTACGAGTTTAACGAGGACGAGAAGAAGATCGACTTCTCGCACAATCCGTTCTCGATGCCGCAAGGCGGCTTGGAGGCGCTCGAGACGAAGGACCCGCTCGACATTCTCGCCTTCCAGTACGACATCGTCTGCAACGGCGTGGAGCTTTCTTCCGGCGCGATCCGCAATCATCGTCCTGACATCATGAAGAAGGCGTTCGAGATTGCCGGTTACGACGAGAGCGTGCTCTTGGAGCGCTTCGGCGGCATGTACCGCGCCTTCCAGTACGGCGCGCCGCCGCACGGCGGCATCGCACCCGGCATCGATCGCATCGTCATGCTGCTTGCGGGCGAGGAGAACCTGCGCGAGGTCGTGCTGTTCCCGATGAATCAACGCGCCGAGGATTTGCTCATGGGCGCGCCGTCGCCTGTGACCCCGAAGCAATTGCGCGAGCTGCATATCAGGCTGAACCTGCCAGAGAAGTAACGCAATTTTATAAACAGGGCTGATCACATGGATGCGATAGCCTTCGCGCTCATTGCTGCGCTCGCCGGCGGCGCCTACAGCGTCCTTCAGCGGATCGCCGCTCCCGGAATTCACCAGGCATTCGGCGCGCTGCTGATCTCTCTGACCGCGGCGCTCGTGAGCGCGATCGCTCTCATATGCATACGCGACCAAAATCCGCTTTACAGCGACGTGCGCGTTTTGCCCTGGCTTGGTTTGATCGGAGCGGCCGCCTTCTCGATCGATTATTTTTCCTTGCTGGCCTATTCGCGCGGCCTGTCGGTGTCGGTCGGCAGTCCGATTTTTATCGGCGTCAGCATCGTGACGGCGAGCCTCGCAGGTTTTGCGTTAGGCGAAGCCGTGACGTTGATGAAACTGCTTGGGATTGGCCTGATCGTGCTTGGCGCTGTGATTGTGACGGCGTTAGCTTAGTGCGCATCTGGATGCGACGCGCTACTCCGCGCTCGCCTGCACGTCGATCCGCTTCAGGAAACCTGTCGGGTCCTGCGAGAACAGCATGAACTCCGCGGCGCCGATGCCGTTCGGCGCGTTCGCGCTGATATGCAACGTTCCGGGCTTGGCGATGAACCGCGACACCGCCGATCCGAGCGTGCGGCCCGCCGGTGCATCGCCGAGTGCAGCGGGAATACCGACAGCGGCGGCGCTCACCCATTCGCTGCGCACGGCATCGGGCGTGCGACCGGAACGCTTCGCCTCGTTGGCGATCACGCGGTTAAGCAGCCCCTGATCGCTGACAGTCAGGTCGACGTTTTTCACCAGTGCCGACAGCGCCGCGGCTTGCACGATTGCGGGCTCCGGCGCGAACAGGTCTTTGGAAACGTTGGTCAGTGTCCCCTTGAGTTTCAGCGTCCCCATTCCGCCGGCCGCCACCGATACCTCGTTGACCGCCAGTTCCTGTGCGGTTTGCTTCCAGGCCATATCCATGCGCGAGCCGATATTGACGCTGGAATAACCGAGCCCGGCAATTGCTCGTATATTGTTGTCGGATGCGGTCGGCGACACATCGAAGGAGAGCCCGTCCATGGTCGCCGTCAGCGCGGTCGGCATGCCCTCGTAGAGTTCGCTGCCGTGCATTTCGATCTTGCCGATGCGCACGTTGTTGCCATCGGCGCCGGATGCGACCGCACCGTCGGACGCCTTGCCGCTATATTCGAAGCCGGCGAGGCTGAATTCGCGCAAGTTCGGCATGAGCTCGCGCGGTTTTGCGTCCTCGAGTGGTTGCGCGAGATCGGACGCCGCAATCCGTAGCCGGTTGCGTGTCGCGCTCATGTCAAAGCCGCGGAACGCGAGATTGCCGAGGCTGACGCGAATTCCCTCCGGCGTGGTCGTTGAGAAACCGGCGAACGAAAATTCCTCGACCTTGGCATCGCCTATGCCTGCGAGGACCATGCGATCGATGCGGCCATTCACCGGCTTTGCATCGTTAAGTCCCTTGAACCCGATGTCGCGCATCTCGAAATTGCCGATCTCGAAACTGTCGAGGAGATCGGCGGCGAACCCGGCCGTGATCCGCTTTTGCTCGGGCGTCATCACGTTCACCGGGCCGTCCCGTTTCGGGAGCGCGCTCAATGGCGTGGAGAACGGACGCGCCTTGACGTTCGAACCCGATATCGGTCCGAACGTGATCTCGAAATTGTCCTTCGGCGCGACCAAGCCACCGCCATCCATCGAGAAGCTCTCGTAGAGGAGAGCCTTCGGCTCTTCGCCGCTGCGGCTGGACGAAGCGATCCGCCCCGCAAGCACGAGATCGACGTTGTGGGCGGCAAACGCACCGAAATCGGCGGAAACGTTGCCGCCATTTTCGTCGACGAGCGCCATCGACGTGCCCTGCGCCGCCGCACCCGCGACGCGGCCGGCGCTCACGCTGCTCAGGACAAGATTGCGATAGGTGACGCTCTGACCCGGTCTGCCTGTCGTCAACTCCGCGACGACTTCAGGAATGGAGATGCGGTCGGCCGTGATCGTGCGCAGGCGGTCGGGTAGGGGCTTTGGGTCGTTCGTGTCGAACAGCTGACGCAGATCTGTCGTCGACATCGTGCCGCCGAAAACCTCGATGCGCCGGATACGGTAGATCGCAAACCCAGCGTCGACCGTCACGTTGTCGATGGCGGCGGAGGGCGCGCTCTGCGTCTGCGCTAAAGCGGCCGGGATTTGCGCCGTCTGCGCGACACCCATCCCGGCGACGAGGAGCACGGCAAATCGGATCATACGCATGTCTGTTTTCCTCAAGCGTCGATCGCTAGCGCATTCTGCAATTTGGTGATGTCGGCGCGTGTCGGCAGGCCCTTCTCGTTGCCGAGATGTTGAATCTTGAACGCCGAGGCAGCGCGCGCGAACTCGAAATGCACACGCCACGGTGCGTCCGGATGATCGAGATACGAAGCAACATATGCGCCATGGAACACATCGCCTGCACCCGACGTGTCGACGACTGCTTCGCGCGGCACGGGAAGGGCAG